>PPEA01001075.1 GCA_002967005.1 Mycobacterium talmoniae | reverse complement strand
CCGGCGCGCGGCGGGGCTGTTGGCCGGGGCGGTGCTGGCGCTGACCCCGGTGGCCGCGTTGATGTTCCGCTACAACAATCCCGACGCGCTGCTCGTGTTGCTATTGGTGGTGGCGGCCTACTGTGTGCTGCGCTCCCTGGACGACGGCGCCAGCGCCTGGTGGCTTTCGGCGGCGGGCGCGGCGGTCGGATTCGGGTTCTTGGCCAAGATGCTGCAGGCCCTCCTGGTGCTGCCGGTGTTCGCGCTGGTGTATCTGGTCGCCGCGCACCCGCCGCTGCGGACCCGGCTGCGCCGGCTGGCGGGCGCGACGCTGACCCTGCTGGCCTGCGCGGGCTGGTACCTGCTGCTGGTCGAGCTGTGGCCGACGTCGTCGCGGCCCTATATCGGTGGATCGCAACACAATTCGATCCTGGAACTCACCCTCGGCTACAACGGGTTGGGTCGGTTGACCGGCGATGAGACCGGGGGGCTGGGCAACACCAACTTCGATGTGGGGCGCCGGGCGGCTGTTCGGACCGGCCATGGGCGGCCAGATCGGGTGGCTGTTGCCGGCCGCGGTGATCGCGATCGCCGCCGGGCTGTGGCTCACCCGCCGCGCGCCCCGCACCGACCCGGTGCGGGCCGCGCTGCTGCTGTGGGGCGGCTGGCTGCTGGTCACCGGTGCGGTGTTCAGCTACGCCAACGGGATCGTGCACTCCTATTACACGGTGGCGTTGCGCCGGCGATCGCGGCCGGTGTCGCCCTCGGCGCCGAGCTGCTGTGGCAACACCGGCGCGACGCCTGGGCCGCGGCCACGCTG
>PPEA01001074.1 GCA_002967005.1 Mycobacterium talmoniae | reverse complement strand
GTGCGCGACGGTGCCGCGGCGCAGCCCAGTCCGGCGCGGAGTCGGCCAGGTTCTTTCGAAGAACGACGGCTGCTCGACCCCGTTGGGCCACCGCTTGCGGGTCGCCGGACGCCCGGCGATATGCGGCAGCATCACCTCGGCGATGCGCGTGTAGTAGTCGAAGACGTCGGCCTTGGTGGTACCGCTGGCCGGGTACAGCACCTTGTCGGCGTTGGTCAGCTGGACCCGCGGTCCGGAGGTCGCCCCCGGGGGCCACACCTGCGTCGCCGTCACCGGTCCATGTTCTCGCATCGGGCGCCGGATTCGCGTTGACTCTGCGTCCAGGGCGCGGGTTACTCGAACTTTTGCGCCCTACGCGCAGACTCAACGTGCGTTGCGGCGAGAAGCCGGGCGCGCCCGCCGGCCTGGCGGCATGATGAGCCGTGTGGACCTGCCATGAAGCTGACCAATGCGGCGCTGGGCCGGCTGCCGATCGCCGCACCGGGCTATGACCGCAGCGAAATCGGGATCGGCATTGCGCATTTCGGTGTCGGCGCGTTCCACCGCGCGCATCAAGCCGCCTACCTCGACCGGCTGCTGGGCCAGGGCCTGGCTCGGGACTGGGGCATCTGCGGGGTGGGGGTGCTGCCCGACGACCGCCGGATGCGCGACGTGCTGTGCGGCCAGGACGGGCTGTACACGCTGGTCGTGGCGCACCCGGACGGCCGTCGCGACCCGCGGGTGATCGGCTCGATCGTGGACTACCGCTACGCCCCCGACGATCCCGCGGCGGTGATCGACCTGCTCGCCGCGCCCGGCACCCG
>PPEA01001073.1 GCA_002967005.1 Mycobacterium talmoniae | reverse complement strand
AACCTTGGCCATCGCGGCGGCCACCGACCACGGTTTCGGCAGCGCGCAGGCCGACTACGCGGTCACCGTGGCCAAGGTGGTGCTCGGGCGGGTCGTGCCGGCGGTGACGACCGCGGCCCATCAGTTACACGGCGCTATCGGTGTGACGATCGAGCACCGGTTGTGGTTGGCGACCACCCGCGCGCACAGCTGGGTCGACGAGTTCGGCCGCCCCGGGCACCATGCCCGGCGCCTGGGTCGCGCCGTCCTGTCCGCCGACGCCTGGGACACCATCGTCGACGGGCGAGGCTGGTAGCGGCACCCGGTCGGCGGCGACGGCTGCCGGGGCCGGACGTCGGCGCCACCACCCCGGTTGCCACCGGGCCTCCAGCCGGGCCAGTGCCATCAAGACGATCACCGCGAACAACCAACCCAGCAGGATGTCGAACACATAGTGCTCGGCCGTGTACACCAGCAGGAACGCCATGATCAGCGGGTAGGCGACCAGCAGCGGCCGCCACTTGGCCGCGACCCGACGCCACAAAAAGGCTGCCACCATCGCGGTCAGCGCGGCGTGCAGCGACGGGATGGCGGCCACCAGGTTCACGTTGGCCTGCCCCTCGTCGATCAGCGACTTCGCCGAGTTCAGGTGCAGGGTTCCCCAACCGCGGGTGGAGATGCGTTCCACCCACTGATGGGCCCCGGGCCGGCTGGTGGACATGGCGCCCAGCAAACCGCCGTCGGGGACGCCGCGCGCCGAGCGAAACATGCAGGGCGGATCGGACGGACCACCCGCGACGTCGGCGGGCGTGCAGCGGGCGGCC
>PPEA01001072.1 GCA_002967005.1 Mycobacterium talmoniae | reverse complement strand
CGTCGACGTCGTCGCGCGCGGCGGGCTGCTGGCCGGCACCGGCACCGTCGACGCCGCGGAGATCACCGTGTTCCCGCTGACCCCGCCGCAAGCGACACCGATTCCGCGGACCGAGCTACTCGATCGGTTGGGCACCCATCTGACCCGGCACATCGGCCGGGGCGTCGAATACGCCGACATCCGGGCCTATGTGCCCGGCGACCCGCTGCGGATGGTCAACTGGCCGGTGAGCGCGCGGCGCGGCAGATTGCATGTGACCCAGCGGCTCACCGACCGCGCCGCGGACGTGATCGTGCTGATCGACAGCTATCCGCAGGCCCCGGGTCCGGCGACCCAGGCCACCGAGCGGGCCGTGCGCGGCGCCGCGCAGGTGGTGCAGACCGCGTTGCGCAACGGGGACCGCGCCGGCGTCGTGGCGCTGGGCGGTCGCCGTCCGCGCTGGTTCGGCGCCGACATCGGGCAGCGGCAGTTCTACCGGGTGATCGACACCGTCCTGCACGCCGGCGACGAATTCGAAACCACCACCGGCACGTTGGCGCCGCGCGCTGCGGTCCCGCCCGGAGCGGTCGTGGTCGCGTTCTCGACGCTGCTGGACACCGAGTTCGCGTTGGCGCTGATCGACTTGCGCAAACGCGGCCACGTGGTGGTCGCCGTCGACGTGCTGCACGGCGCGCCGTTCGAGCGGCAGCAGGAGCCGCTGATCGACCGGATGTGGGCGTTGCAGCGCTCGGCGATGTATCGCGACATGGCCACCGTCGGCGTCGACGTGCTGCGCTGGCCGACCGACAGCACCCTGGACCAGTCGAT
>PPEA01001071.1 GCA_002967005.1 Mycobacterium talmoniae | reverse complement strand
ATCCTGCTGGGGCTGCTGCTGGTGCCCGCGGCGATCGCCGCCTACGGCTACCTGTTCACCATGTTGAGCTTCACATCACCGTTGATCGTGTTGGAGCGGCTCCCGATCTTTGCGGCGGCCCGCCGGTCGTTCGCGTTGGTCCGCAACAGCTTCTGGCGGGTGCTGGGCATTTTGTTGTTGGCCGGTCTGGTCGCCTATCTGGTCGCCGGGGTGGTGGGGTCGCCGTTCAGCATCGCCGGCGCGCTGCTGACCGTCAGCTCGGGATCGACCACACCGGCGCCGCTGGCCTACGTGCTCTCGACGGTGGGGTCGACGATCGGGCAGATCATCACCGCCCCGTTCAGCGCCGGCGTGGTCGTGCTGCTCTACACCGATCGGCGGATCCGGGCCGAGGCGTTCGACTTGGTGCTGCAGACCGGCGCTGCCGGCCACCCGACCGCGACGGACTCCACCGACGGCCTGTGGCTGACCCGGCCGGTGTGACCAGCATGCCCGCCGTCGACATCGATCGCGACGCCGCGCACGAGGCCGCGCAGCGCGAGCTCACCAAACCGATCTATCCCAAAGAGTCCCCCTCCCAACGCTTCATCGACGGCGTGGAGCGGATGCTGCGCCACCTGGTGGCGCACGGGTCCACGGTGCCCGGCGGGTGGTTCACCCTCAGCGTGCTGCTGATTGGGCTGCTCGTCGCGGGGGTGGTGGCGATCCGCCTCGCGCGACGCACGCTGCGCAGCAACCGTCGCGGTGACTACCAGCTGTTCGGTCCGACCGAGCTGGGCTCCGCCGAGCACCGTGCCACCGCCGAGGGT
>PPEA01001070.1 GCA_002967005.1 Mycobacterium talmoniae | reverse complement strand
GCGGTGCGCAACACCGCCACGCTGACCGCGGCCATCGGCCCGGCGGCGGCCTGGACGCCGGTGGCGGCGCTGGCCGCCGTGGCCAGCTACGCCGCGGCGACCGTGCTGGGGGTGCGGCTGCTGTCGATCGGGCTGCGCGCCGGGTATCACCCGGTGCGCAGCCGGGTCGGCTGGCAACTGTGGGCCACCGAACGGCTGATGGATTCGGCCCGCAACTATCTGTTCCCGCTGTACGCCAGCCTGCTCACCCCGTGGTGGCTGCGGCTGCTGGGCGCCAAGGTGGGCCGCGGCACCGAGATCTCCACGGTGCTGCAGACCCCGAAGTTCACCGTGGTGGCCGACGGGGCGTTTTTGGCCGACGACACCATGGTCGCCTCCTACGAGCTGGGCGGCGGCTGGATCCACGTCGCCCAGGCCAGCATCGGCAAGCGGGCATTCCTGGGCAACTCGGGAATCACCCAGCCCGGCCGCGGGTGCCCGACGACGCGCTGGTGGCGGTGCTCTCGGCGGCGCCGCACAAGGCCAAAACCGGATCGTCGTGGCTGGGCAGCCCGCCGGTGCGGCTGCGCCGGCAGGCCAGCGACGCCGACACCGACCGCACCTTCGACCCGCCGCTGCGGCTGAAGCTGATGCGCGCGCTGGTCGAGACGTGTCGGCTGATCCCGGTGCTGGTGACCTTCGCGATCGGGGTCAGCGTGCTGGGTGTGTTGCAGTGGCTGGCAACCGAATTCGGCTACCGCTGGGCGGCGGCGGGCTGCGGGGTGGTGGCTGCTGGGCGCGGGCGCGGTGGCGGCGGTGCCGCCGTGGTGG
>PPEA01000107.1 GCA_002967005.1 Mycobacterium talmoniae | reverse complement strand
CGACACCATCACCTTGCCGGCCCGGCGCCACCGTGGCCCAGTTGGTCGAGGCGCTCGCCGGCCGGGATCCGCGCCTGGCGGCGGTGCTGCCGCGCTGCTCGTATCTGTGCGACGAAGTCGCCGTGCGCGACCACGCCGCGGTGCTGCACTCGGGTGACACGGTCGATGTGTTGCCGCCGTTTGCCGGCGGCTGAGGTGATTTGCGTCACATAACGGAATGGTCACGACTGTGCAACGGCGGAGTTAGCAACGCCCTGACCAGCGCTCCCGCGGCGGCGTCCTGGAGTTTTGCCGACGGCCGGCGCGCGAAACGCGAAATTCCGCGATAGGTGACGGGATCGCCGGAACCCGTTACCGTCTTCTCCGGGCTGGCCGCCCCTTTCAGCGGCAAGCCTTCTCCGCCCATAACGCCGAGCTCCATCCGATGGGCGGGGACACCACCGGACAACATCGCGGATGGAGGCGGGGGACCCACCGGTCCACCGAAACAGGACCTGGGGCCGTTCGCGGCCCCTTGGGGTGAAGCCGAAGTCGCCAACCGGCGATACCGGCCGGGCTACCTCTCCAGCCCGAACCCGACAGCTGACCTCGCGGGCGTGGCAGAGAGGACATCACCGGCGTATGAGCGGACGGCATCGTAAGCCCAGCCCTTCGAACATCAGCGTCGCCAAGATCGCCTTCACCGGAGCGGTGATCGGTGGCGGCGGCTTCGCTCTCGCTGGCCATGCCGCCGCGGCGACCGACGGCGAATGGGACCAGGTCGCACGCTGCGAGGCCGGCGGCAACTGGTCGATCAACACCGGCAACGGCTACCAGGGCGGGCTGCAGTTCTCGCCGAGCACCTGGGCCGCGCATGGCGGCGGCAAATACGCGCCGTCCGCGCACATGGCCACCCGGGAGCAGCAGATCGCCATCGCCGAGCACGTGCTCGCCACCCAGGGCCGCGGCGCCTGGCCGGTGTGCGGTCACGGGTTGGGGGCGCCGACGCCGCGTGAGGTCCCGGCGGAGGCACCGGCCGAGGCCCCGGCCGTCGAGGGTGAGCC
>PPEA01001069.1 GCA_002967005.1 Mycobacterium talmoniae | reverse complement strand
CGACTGGCCGCGATCGCGGCCGCCAATCACCAGCGGCGCCCACCGCGCGATCGTGGCCGGGTCGTCGCTGAATTCCAGGCCCGTGAACAGCGGATCGGCGCTCAGGGTCTGGAAGCGGCGGCGCAGGTAGGCCACGTCGCGGGCCCCGAAAACCAGATCCAGGTGCGGGGTGGCGTGGATGAACGTGTCCGGATCGAGCAGCCCCCGCCCGACGAGATGCGCCCACCACTGCCGGGACAGCTGGAACTGGCGCGACGCCCGGGCCGCGGCGGTGGCATCGTCGGGGTCGGGCATGTAGTTGAGCTCGCAGTAGCCGGCGTGACCGGTACCGGCGTTGTTCCACGGGCCGCTGCTCTCGGTGGCGACGTCGGCGGCCCGCTCGAGCACCACGACCCGCCAGCCCGGTTCGAGCAGGGTCAGCATCGCGCCCAGGGTGGCCGACATGATGCCGCCGCCCACCAGGACGGCGTCGACGAGGTCGGGTTGGGGCGGGATGGTGGTCATGGGCGGGCACCTTTCTGTGGCGGACCTCGATGAACCCAGCATCGCCCGGTGCGATTTGATCCGTCCAATGAATGTTTTGGTCATTACCATTCGAATATGGATCGATGGATCGGGCGGTTCGCGCCGCAGCTGCGGGCCCTGGAGGAGCTGGCGACCCACGACGGGCATATGACCCGCGCCGCCGAGACGCTCGGGATCCCGCAGTCGTCGATGAGCCGCCGGATCCACGCCCTGCAAAAGGCCCTCGGGGTGCGGCTGATCCTCCACGACGGCCGCACGGTGCGGGTGACCCCGGCCGCGGTGCAG
>PPEA01001068.1 GCA_002967005.1 Mycobacterium talmoniae | reverse complement strand
GAACCCGTAGTCCAGCAGGTGCGCGGCCTGCTGCCACGGCGGGATCGGCTGGCGGGTGCCGTGCAGCAGCACCGCCATCAGCCGGCGGCCATCGTGGTCGGCCGCGCCGACGAACGTCTGCCCGGCGTCGTCGGTGTAGCCGGTCTTGCCGCCCAGCGCGCCCGGATAGTGGTAGAGCAGCTGGTTGTCGTTTTCCAGCTGGTAGCCGGGGGCCTCGCCGTGCCCGGGGAAGTCGAAGGTGCGGGTCGCGACGATGTCGGCGAAGGTGGGGTTGCCCCAGGCGTAGCGGTAGAACAGCCCGATGTCGTAGGCCGAGGTGCTCATCCCGGGGCCGTCCAGGCCGGACGGGGTCGCCGCCCGGGTGTCGCTGCCGCCCAGCTTGGCGGCCAGCGTGTTGATCTTTTGCAGCGTCAGCGGCATCCCGCCCAGCTGGGTGGCCAACGCGTAGGCGGCGTCGTTGCCGGAGTGCATCAACAGGCCGTGCAGCAGCTGGTTGACGGTGTAGGTGCCGCCGACGTCGACCCCGACCTTGGTGCCTTCCACGTGGGCGTCCTCGGCGGTGCCGGGGACCGGCTTGTTCAGGTTGAGCTCGTTGATCGCCGCCATCGCGACCAGCACCTTGATCACGCTGGCCGGGCGGTGCCGCCCGTGCGGATCGCGCGCCGCGATCACCGCGCCGGTGTCGAGGTCGGCCACCAGCCAGGCCTCGGCGGGAGACGTCGCCGGGCACCGGGGGGAGTGTCGGGGGCGGCGATGATGCCGCAGCCGCCCAGGCGTCCCCGCCGACCGGGGTGGCGGGCACCGGCAGCGGCAC
>PPEA01001067.1 GCA_002967005.1 Mycobacterium talmoniae | reverse complement strand
CGGTGCGCGCCGATCGGCACCGACAGCACCTGGTGGCCCTGCCCGGCCACGGTCGGCACCCGGAAACCCGGCACCTCCGCCATCGGGATCACCGCGGTCGCGGCGCCGAGCGCCTCTACCGCCGGAACCCAGCCGGAGCCCAGCACGATCGCGACGTCGTGCTCGGCGACTCCGGTGCGCTCGCCGATGACCTGCGCGGCCTGCTGTGCCAGTGCGTCGGGCCCGTCGTCCACAGCGCCGAGCTTATCCGTTGTCGGCCGCGTCCCGTGGCGGTGAGATACTGCCAGCATGCCCACTACCGCCGCATCCGGTCGCGCCGCGGGTGTGGTGACGCCAGGGCCCGGCGGGGGCGGGGAGCGGCGCACATGAGCCTGGTCGATACCGCCGAGTCGTGGCTGGCCGCCAACTGTGACGATCTGGTCGCCTGGCGGCGCCACCTGCACCGCCATCCGGAGCTGAGCCGGCAGGAATACGCCACCACCCAGTTCGTCGCCGAACGGCTGGCCGATGTCGGCCTCAACCCCAAGGTGCTCCCCGGCGGGACCGGGCTGACCTGCGACTTTGGCCCCGAACATCGGCCCCGGATCGCGCTGCGTGCCGACATCGATGCGCTGCCGATGGCCGAGCGGACCGGCGCGCCGTACACCTCGACGGTGGCCGGGGTGGCGCACGCCTGCGGGCACCGACGCCCACACCGCGATCCTGTTGGGCACCGCGCAGGCGCTGGCCGCGGTGCCCGACCTGCCCGTGTCGGTGCGGCTGATCTTCCAGGCCGCCGAGGAGCTGATGCTCGGCGGCGCGATCGACGCGATCG
>PPEA01001066.1 GCA_002967005.1 Mycobacterium talmoniae | reverse complement strand
CAGCGCCGGGTCGACGTCGACACCGACCACCTGATGCCCGGCCTCGGCCAGATATCCGCCCAACCGGCCCGGACCGCAACCGGCGTCCAGGATGCGTGCCCCGCGCGGTGCCATCGCGTCCACCAGGCGGGCCTCGCCGGCCAAATCCTCCCCGGCGCGCGCCATGGCCCGGAACCGCTCGATGTACCACTGCGAATGTTCGGGATCGGCGGCGACCTTCTGCATCCACAGGCTCTGTTCGGTCATGGCTGCATTGTCGCAAAACGGGACTGGCCCGCGCCGTGATCCACCGCGCCGGATCAGCCGCTGAGGTAGGCGACGATGGCGTTGGTCAACCCCTCCCGCGCCTCGTCGAGGTCGGCATAGCTGCCAAGTTGCTTCTCGGACACCAGCCCTCGCATCGCGCCGGGGATGAACGACGCCACCTGGTGGATGCGTTGCGGGTCGACCTGCAGGTCGGCGAACGCCTGCTGGCAGGTGGCCTGCCAGCTTCGCCCCCAGGACCGCAGTTCGGCCGCGGTGGCGGGGTAGAGCCGGTCGAGGTCGTCGGGATTGCGTGGCAGCGCCGCCCGCAGGTTCTCGATCGCGCGGGAATCCGGGGCGGCCAGCCCGTCGTAGAGGGTGTCGATGATCGCGGCCACCCGGGTGCGCAGCGACGCGCCGGTATCGGTGTCGGCGAACAGATCGCCCCGCCGCGCCGCGGTGTGGTGCAGCACCGCGGCCCAGAACCCGTCGGCGTCGCCGAACTGGTACTGCACGGTGCCCCAGGTCACCCCGATCCGTTTGGCGATCCGGTTGGACGACACGGCGCCGGG
>PPEA01001065.1 GCA_002967005.1 Mycobacterium talmoniae | reverse complement strand
CCCGCCGCCACCGGGCAGCGGCGGCTTCCCGCCCCCGGCTACGCGGCGGCACCGGGCGCGGTGGGCAACCTGCCGCAGCAGGCCTACACCCCGTGGTTCACCCGTGTCCTGGCGTTCATCGTTGACATGCTCCCGGCTTGGGTGCTCAGCGGCATCGGGTACGGCATCATGCTGGGCACCGGCGACACCACCTGTGTCGGTGCCGAGTACGGCTACGGCGGGTCTTGCGTGACGCAGCCGTCCGGTATCGGGGTCCTCGCCCAGTCGCTGCTGTCGCTGGCAGCGTTCGCGTACGTCCTGTGGAACCGGGGCTATCGCCAGGGCACGACGGGGCAGAGCCTCGGCAAGTCGGCGATGAAGATCAAGCTGGTGTCCGAGGCGACCGGTCAGCCGATCGGTTTCGGGATGGCGTTCGTGCGCGACATCGCCCACATCGTCGACATGATCATCTGCTATGTCGGGTTCCTGTTCCCGCTGTGGGACGCCAAGCGTCAGACCTTGGCCGACAAGATGATTTCCACGGTGGTGTTGCCCGCACAGTAGCGGCGGGCAGCCGTCATCGCGGGCTGCCACTAGGCTGATCCGCGATGACTGAACACCGCACGCCTCGGGGCCTGTCCACCAAAGCCATCCATGCCGGCTACCGGCCGGACCCCGCCACCGGCGCGGTCAATCCGCCGATCTACGCCAGCAGCACGTTCGCCCAGGACGGCGTCGGCGGTCTGCGCGGCGGCTACGAGTACGCCCGCACCGGCAACCCGACCCGGGCGGCGCTGGAGACCGCGCTGGCCGCGGTCGAGGAGGGCCGGTTCGGCCG
>PPEA01001064.1 GCA_002967005.1 Mycobacterium talmoniae | reverse complement strand
GTCGGCACCGGCAGCGTCACCAGCTCGGCCAAGCACGCCGCGATCTGCCCGGCCAGCCCGCCCTGCTCGGCCTCCGCGGACAGCGCCGGGCCGGGCGTATCGATGATCGATACCAGCGGCAGCCGTAATCCCGCGGCCAGCGCCATCCCGCGGCGGGCTTCCCGCAGCGCCGCCGGCCCGACCAGGCCACCGATTTCTGCTGGCCCAGCACCACCGCCGGCTGGCCGCGGAACCGGGCCAACGCCAGCAGCGTCGTCGCCGCCTCGCCCACCCCGGTGCCGGACAGCAACACCTGCTCGGTGGCGCCGTGGCGCAGCAGCCGCCCGACCCCGGGCCGGTCCGGGCGGCGCGAGGCCGCCACCGACTCCCAGGCCGGTACGTCGGGTACCGGTTCGTGCCGGGGTGGCGGCGGGGGAGCGGCGCCCGGCTCGTCCAGGAGCACCTTCAGCGCCCGCACCACGGTGCGGCGCAGCCACTTGAGCGGCACCACCCCGTCGATCACCCCGTGGCGTTGCAGGTTCTCCGCGGTCTGGATGCCCGGCGGGAACGGTTCGCCGTAGAGCTGCTCATACACCCGCGGCCCCAGGAACCCCACCAGGGCGCCCGGTTGGGCGATGGTGACATGGCCCAGCGACCCCCACGACGCGAACACCCCGCCGGTGCTGGGATGGCGCAGATACACCAGGTAGGGCAGGTGGGCCCGCTTATGCAGCTCGACCGCGGCGGCGATCTTGACCATCTGCAGGAACGCCACCGGTGCCCTCCTCGCATCCGGGGTGCCGCCCGAACACGGCGACGCCAGCAGCGGCAGCCGCTGC
>PPEA01001063.1 GCA_002967005.1 Mycobacterium talmoniae | reverse complement strand
CGGCGAGGTGCGGGTCATACGGCAGCACGAACACCCGGTCGGCGCCCACCCGCCGGGCGAACACCTCGGCCAGGGTGCGGGTGGTGGCGCTGTCGGCGCGCCCGGTCACGTCGTTGAGGACGACGACAGTGCGGGCGAGCAGCTCGCTGTGGCGCGACTCGGCGAGCCAGTCCATCACCTTGCCGGTGGCTTGCGCACTGTCATGGGTGCCGGCCGAGACCAGGACCAGCGAGTCCGCGGTGTCGAGCAGACCCTTGACCACCGGATGCTCGACGTTGGTCCCGGAGTCGGTGACCAGCACCGAGTAGAACCGCCGCAGAACCTCATGGGCGGCCAGATACGTCTTGGCGTCGAGCAGTTTCCGGTCGCTGACGTTGCGGTTGGCGGCCAGCACATCCAGGCCGGAGGCCGAGCTTTGTCCGATGTGGGCGCGCACGTCGGCGTAGCGCTCGATGCGGGTGTCGGTCAGCACCTCGCGGTAGGAGGACGTCGCCGACGGATCGATCCGCTCCCCCAGGTTGGCCCCGATGTCGGGGTTGCCGTCGATGGCCACCACCTTGTGGTGCAGCCGCGCGAACGTCGAACCCACCCCGATCGCGGTGGAGGTCTTGCCGGCCCCGCCTTTGCCACCGAGCACCACCACCGAGTGGGTGCCGGGTAGCGCGCTGTCGACCGCGGCGTTGAGCTCGCGAACCCGGCGTTCGTCGGCCGAGGGACCCAAGGTGACCAGCCCGAAGGTGGCCGCCTGCAGCCGTTTTCGCCAGCCGCTGGCCGACGGGACGTCGCGTTCGGCCATCAGCCGGGCGGTGCGCAGCTCGTCG
>PPEA01001062.1 GCA_002967005.1 Mycobacterium talmoniae | reverse complement strand
CGGTCGCCCACGGTCCGGCACGGCTGAATGTCGGTCACGGCGGCCACCGCGCCCAGCCCGGCCAGCCGGCTCGCCTCGGCCAGCAGCAGGTCGTCGACGTCGACGTCGTCGTGACGCAGCCCCAGCGCACCCTCATCCGAGCGGGCCAGCAGCAGCAGGTCGTCGATCAGCTGATTCATCCGGCGGGCTTCGGGCAGCAACGATTCGTCGATCAGGTCGGTGTCGATGAGGTCGGGCCGGCCGGCGGCCAGCTCGAGGGCGGTGGTGATGGTGGACAGCGGGCTGCGCAGCTCGTGGGAGGCGTCGCTGACCAGCCGCAGTTGGGTGTCCCGGCCGCGTTCCAGCCGGTAGAGCATCGCGTTCATGGTCCGGGCCAGCTCGGCGATCTCGTCGCGGGTGCGCGGTACCGGGACCCGCTGGCGCAGGTCGGTGCTCGACATCGACGCCACCTGGGCGCGGATCGCCTCCACCGGCCGCAGCGCCGCGCGCACCAGCCGATAGGTGGCCACCGCCACCAACGCGACGATGAACGGCGCGCCGATGGCCAGCAGGATGCCCACCGTCTCCACCACGGCTTCCACCGGCTCGCGCTCCACGCCCACCACGACGGTGACGGTCCCGCCGGGCGTTTCGACGCCCCGGGCCGACACCCAGTACTCCACCCCCGCGCTCTTGACCCGCAGCCGACGCACCTGTCCGTCGGCCAGCGACAGCGACGCCACCGGCCGGCGGGACACGCCGGTCGAGGCGGCCAGCACCTTCCCGGAGTCGTCGAGCACCTGCACGGCGCCGATCTGGCCGTCGGTCACCAGCAGCGACGG
>PPEA01001061.1 GCA_002967005.1 Mycobacterium talmoniae | reverse complement strand
ACCACCTCGGCGCCGGCCGCGGACTCGTCGAGTTCGTCGAAGTGGGCCACGATGCGCAGCGCGGCCGCGGCCTCGGGGCCCAGCTCCGGGACGCCATCAACACCCACCAGCGGAGGCTACCGCCGGGGCGCCGCGCTGCACGCAATTCAGTAAACGGGTAGCCGATTTCGCGCCCGGGCAAACGTGAGATTACGCACGTGCCCGGCCGCGGCCGCCGGGTATCCAGTCAGCAAACGATAAGGAGTTGATCGAGATGATCGCCCGCACCCCGGTGATCAGGCGCTGGATGCATCACCGGCACAGCCCCCAGTCGATTGCGGTGGCGCTGGCCAGCCGGTTCGTCGTGAAGAACGCGGTGCGCGCGTGGGCGGTGCAGCCGGATCTGTGGTGGCCGTTCGAGTCCGTCGACCGGTTTGCCGGGCTGCTGCCGTACCGATCCTCAGCGAAGGTCCAGCCGGTGCGGCTCGACGACTGCACCGCGGAATGGATCCGGCCGGCAAAGCGGTCCTCGCCGCGCGCGATCCTCTACCTGCACGGTGGTGCGTTTTTGACCTGTGGGCTCAACACCCACCGCGCACTGGTGACCCGGCTGTCGCGGGCCGCCGATGCGGGCGTCCTGAATGTCGCCTACCGGATGTTGCCGTCGCACCGGATCGCCGATGCCATCGACGACGGCCTCAGCGGGTTGCGCTGGTTGCTGCGCCGCGGCTACGACCCCGACCAGATCGTCGTCGCCGGCGACTCCGCGGGCGGCTACCTGGCGTTCATGACCACGCTCGCCACGATCGACCGCAACCTGGCCACGCCGGCCGGGGTGGCGAC
>PPEA01001060.1 GCA_002967005.1 Mycobacterium talmoniae | reverse complement strand
CCGGGGCGTTCGGCCGGTCGACCGACCAGGTGTCGGCGGCGCTGTCGCACACCGGGCGCCAGGTGGCCTCGGTGGTGGTGGCCCGCCCGGGCGCACCCGATATGGCGGCGTCGCTGTGGATCGGGGACCTCGGCGGGGAGGCGGTGCAGGCCGCCGACGGGCACACCGTCTCGCGCCCCAGCTGGTCGTTGGACGACGCGGTGTGGGTGGTGGTGGACGGCAACAATGTGCTGCGCGCCATCCAAGAACCGGCGTCGGGGCAGCCGGCCCGGATCCCGGTGGATTCCGGGGCGGTGCTTGCCCGGTTCCCCGGGCCGATCACCGACCTGCAACTGTCCCGGGACGGCACCCGGGCCGCGATGGTCATCGAGGGCCAGGTGATCCTGGCCAGCGTCGAGCAAAACAAGGCCGGCCAGTTCGCGCTGACCTACCCGCGCCGGCTGGGTTTCGGGCTGGGCACCTCGGTGGTGTCGCTGTCCTGGCGCACCGGCGACGACATCGTGGTCAGCCGCACCGATGCCGCGCACCCGGTGTCCTACGTGAACATCGACGGCGTCAACTCCGACGCCGCCGGCGGCAACCTGCAGCTGCCGGTGACCGCGATCGCCGCCAACCCGTCGACGGTGTACGTCGCCGACCCGCGCGGGGTGCTGCAGCTGTCCAGCTCGGCCGACGCCAAACAGGGCTGGTCGCCGGTGGGCCCGTTCATGGTGCCCGGGGCGGTGCCGGTGCTGCCGGGCTGATTGTCACACCCCGCCGCCACACTGGCCTCATGCTCGATCTGGCCCTACCGCTGGTCTGCGGCGGGTGCGGGGCGCCGTCGACC
>PPEA01000106.1 GCA_002967005.1 Mycobacterium talmoniae | reverse complement strand
GTCGATTTGCGGCCGCGCGGCGCCCGGGTGCCCACCCCGCAGCAACGTCGGGCGCATCCCCCGACGACCCGCCCCACCAGCGAAACCCTGGCCGCCGTCGTCGCGGTGCTGCGCAAGGTCACCGCGGCGCCGTTCGCGAACATGCGCGTCGACCCGGCGGTCACCATGTCGCTGTTGCAGCGGGCGGTGCGCCACGATCAGCCGGTGGTGATCAGCTACCTGGACCCGGCCGGGGTGGCCACCCAACGGGTGGTGTCCCCGCTCACCGTGTCCGGCGGCCAGCTGGTGGCGTTCGACTCGGCGTCGGGGCGGATGCGCGATTTCGCCATTCACCGCATCACCGCGGTGGCCGCCGCCGACGATGCAGAGCGCAGCGACGAGGAGGAGCGGCGGACGTGACCTGCGCCGCCGACGATGCAGAGCGCAGCGATGAGGAGGAGCGGCGGACTCCGGATAATGGGCAGCATGACTGACGGACCGTTGATCGTGCAGTCCGACAAGACGGTGCTGCTCGAGGTGGACCACGAGCTGGCCGGCGCGGCGCGTGCGGCCATCGCGCCGTTCGCCGAGCTGGAGCGCGCCCCCGAGCACGTGCACACCTACCGGATCACCCCGCTGGCGTTGTGGAACGCCCGCGCCGCCGGCCACGACGCCGAGCAGGTGGTCGACGCGCTGGTCAGCTTTTCGCGCTACGCGGTGCCGCAGCCGCTGCTGGTCGACATCGTCGACACCATGGCCCGGTACGGGCGGCTGCAGCTGGTGAAGAACCCGGCGCACGGCCTGACCCTGGTCAGCCTGGACCGTGCGGTGCTCGAAGAGGTGCTGCGCAACAAGAAGATCACCCCGATGCTGGGGGCCCGCATCGACGACGACACCGTCGTCGTGCATCCCAGCGAGCGGGGCCGGGTCAAGCAGATGCTGCTCAAGATCGGCTGGCCGGCCGAGGATCTGGCCGGCTACGTCGATGGGGAGGCGCACCCGATCAGCCTGCACCAGGACGGCTGGGCCCTGCGCGACTACCAGGAGATGGCGGCCGACTCGTTCTGGTCCGGTGGCTCCGGGGTGGTGGTGCTGCCCTGCGGGGCGGGCAAGACGCTGGTGGGCGCGGCGGCGATGGCCAAGGCCGGGGCGACCACGCTGATCCTGGTCACCAACACCGTGGCCGGGCGGCAGTGGAAACGCGAGCTGGTGGCCCGCACGTCGCTGACCGAGGAGGAGATCGGCGAGTACTCCGGCGAGCGCAAGGAGATCCGCCCGGTCACCATCGCCACCTATCAGGTGATCACCCGGCGCACCAAGGGCGAATACCGGCACCTGGAGCTGTTCGACAGCCGCGACTGGGGGCTGATCATCTACGACGAGGTGCACCTGCTGCCGGCGCCGGTGTTCCGGATGACCGCCGACCTGCAGTCGCGGCGCCGGCTGGGCCTGACGGCCACCTTGATCCGTGAGGACGGCCGCGAAGGTGACGTGTTCTCCCTGATCGGGCCCAAACGCTACGACGCGCCGTGGAAGGACATCGAGGCCCAAGGCTGGATCGCGCCGGCCGAATGCGTCGAGGTGCGGGTGACGATGACCGACAGCGAGCGGATAGCCTATGCCACCGCCGAGCCGGAGGAACGCTACCGGCTGTGCTCGACCGTGCATTCCAAGGTCGCGGTGGTCCGTTCGATCCTGGCCCGGCACCCCGGTGAGCCGACATTGGTGATCGGCGCCTACCTGGATCAGCTCGACGAGCTGGGCGAGTTGCTGGACGCCCCGGTGATCCAGGGCTCGACCAAGACCGCCGAACGCGAGGCGCTGTTCGATGCGTTTCGCCGCGGCGAGGTGTCCACCCTGGTGGTGTCCAAGGTGGCCAACTTCTCCATCGACTTGCCGGAAGCCTCGGTGGCGGTGCAGGTTTCCGGCACCTTCGGGTCCCGCCAGGAGGAGGCGCAGCGGCTGGGCCGGCTGCTGCGGCCCAAGGCCGACGGCGGCGGCGCCATCTTCTATTCGGTGGTGGCCCGCGACAGCCAGGACGCCGAATACGCCGCGCACCGGCAACGGTTCCTAGCCGAGCAGGGCTACGGCTACATCATCCGCGACGCCGACGACCTGCTGGGCCCGGCGATCTAGATCGCTTGCAGTCCCCCACCCGCGTGTTGAGATTGCGTCTACGGTCGCGATTTTGCGAAAACCACGACCATAGACGCAATTTGAACGCCCATGTGCGCCCTCGGCGTTAGACCCGGCGCAGCGTGGCGACCAGCTGATCGATCAGGCCGGGATCGGGTGCGCCCGGATAACCCTGCTGCAGCGAGATCACGAACAACACCGTGCCGTCCTGACCGGGCACCGTCGTGGCGACCATGCTGTGCAGCGCCGACGATCCGGTACACAGATCGGACTCGATATCGGTCACGGTGGCGACCAGCTGCACGGCCGGCGCCCCACCGACCGTCAATTGCCGCGGCTGGCCCAGCGACACCGTGGGCACGTGCCCGCTTCGGGAGGTGTAAATGTCCTTCACCAGCTGCGCTTCCGAGCGCACCGACTGGTTGATGTCGCTGACGCTGCCGTTGCCGGGCTCCCCGGTAAGCGCGCGGCTGTCCTTCGGGCATTCCGCGCCCGCCAATTCGGCGGCACCGCTCATGGTGCGGATCGGACAGTAGCCGAACGGGCCGTCCGGGCACGGCTTCTCCCAGCCCACCAAGGTGGTGCAGCTCAACACCTTCCACTCGGGCGGCACGTCGTAGGCCAGGTGGCGGGGGCCGACCACCGGCTGCCAGCCGGCCGGGGTTTGCGGTCCCGGCTGCCGCGGGATGCCGTTGCAGTCAGCCGGCGCCGACGCCGCCTGGCTGGTGCTGGTGGCCGTGGTGGTGGTGCTGGTGGTCGAGGTCGGCCGGGTGGTGGAGGTCGGCCGGTGGCTGGTGGTGGTCTGCGCGGTGGTGTGGGTCGACTTATTGTTGAGTCCCCACAGCAGCCCGCCGACGACCAAGGCGACGACGACCACGGCGGCGACGGTGAACAGGATCCACTTCCCGTTGTTGTTGCCGCCCGGCGGTGGGCCGCCGAATTGGGGCGGCGCCTCGCCGTAGCCCGACCATCCCGAACCCTGCGGCGGGGCTTGCCAATACCCCGGCGCACCGGATTGCGGCGCCGGGTAGTAGGCCCCGGAGGGTTGCTCTCCATACCCGCCCGGCGGCGGGTAGCCCGATGGTGGGTAGCTCACGGGTGTCCTTCCGCCAAGCACGTGGTCGACAAAAACGTTAACAGCCGCGCGGCGCCGTCGAGGTCGGCATTCTGGGCTAGCCTCGGCGTATGGGTGCCAAACACCTGCTGTTCAAGGCCATGTACCGGCTGGGTTTCACGCCGTGGGACGGTCACCCGCTGGCCCGCGGCCTGCGCGACCTGATCGAGGGCAACGGGTCACCGCCGCTGCCACCCGGCACCGCGGTGGACCTCGGTTGCGGCACCGGGGACAACACCGTCTACCTGGCCCAGCAGGGCTGGCAGGTGACCGGGGTGGACTTCGTGCCCAAAGCGCTGGACCAGGCCCGCGTCAAGGCCGCCGCCAACGGTGTCGCCGTCACCTTCGCCAACGTCGACGTCACCCGGCTCAGCTCGGCGGGGGTGGGCAGCGGTTTCACCCTGGTCGTGGACAGCGGGTGCCTCCACGGCATGAACGACGCCGACCGCGACGCCTACGTCCGCGAGGTCACCGCGGTGACCGCCCCCGACGCGCGGCTGCTGATCATCGCGTTCATTCCGGGTGGGTCGTTGGGGGTGCGCGGCATCGACCAGGCCGAGATCGAGCGGCGGTTCACCCCGGACTGGCAGCTGGTGTCGGCGGGGGCCGAGCCGGACTACCGGCCCAGCAACGGCGACCACCCCATGCACCACTACGTATTAGCGCGCCGATCCTGAATTCCCGACCCACGGGCACAAGTGGAACGCGTTTCTGTTTTCGTCACCGAGACGTCTTACAGACCTGATCAGACCCGCTAATCCTGGGACTAGAGCCTGTTATATTGGCCGGATAGTTCAGCACAGCGAAGGGGCAGGCGTGATTCGGGCGACATCGGAGGTCAGCACCGCGACGACCGACGTCGTGGTCGTCGGCTTCGGCGCGGCGGGCACCTCCGCGGCGATCACGGCACGTGAACAAGGCGCCGAGGTCATCGCGCTGGATCGCGCCAACGGCGGTGGTGCGACCGCGATCTCCGGCGGAATCATCTACGCCGGCGCCGGAACTTCGGTGCAGCGGCAGGCCGGGGTGGCCGACACCGTCGACCAGATGCTGGCCTACCTTCGGCTGGAGGTCGGCGACGCCGTCAGCCCGCAGACACTGGAGCGGTTCGTCCGCACCAGCCCGGAGATGATCGACTGGCTGCAACGGCACGGGGTGCCGTTCGACGCGTCGCTGTGCCCGTACAAGACGTCGTTCCCGAACAACCGCTACTACCTGTATCACTCCGGCAGCGAGAACGCCGGCGCGTTCTCCTCCCGCACCCCGCCGGTGCAGCGCGGCCACCGGGTCAAAGGAAAAGGCACGTCCGGCAAGCAACTGTATGCGCCGCTGGCCCGCTCGGCGCGCGCCCTCGGCGTCGACTTCCGGCCCCACACGAAAGTCACCGCGCTGCTGCAGGATTCGTCCGGCCGGGTGACCGGGGTCGAGGCGAGGACCATGCAACACGCCCCGCGGCACATCCGCCGCGCCTACGCGGCGATGGCCGCGCTGTCGACCAAGCCGGGCGTGTACTACCCGCCGCTGCGCCAGGCGATGGACCGTCGGCTGGCCGCCCTCGAACGCCGCTACGCTCGGCCCGTCCGGATCGTGGCACGCCAAGGGGTCATCGTCTGCGCCGGCGGCTTCATCGCCAACACGGACTGGCGGGAACGCCACGCACCGGATTTCGTCCACGGCCTGCCGCTGGGCACCAGCGGTGATGACGGCAGCGGTATCGCGCTGGCCCAGGACATGGGAGCCGTCACCGCGCACATGGACAACGTCTCGGCGTGGCGCTTCATCACCCCGCCCAGCGCGTTCCTCTCCTCGATCGTGGTCGACGACAAAGGGCAGCGGATCATCGACGAAAGTCGCTACGGTGCCGCCCTCGGGCGGGCGATGGTCACCAACCACGGCGGGAAGGGCTGGATCCTCGCCGACGCGAACCTGATGGCGCAGGCCAAACGTCAACTGCTCACCCAGACACTGTGGTTCCAGCGCGCGCAGGCCGCCGCCCTGATGTTCGCCGACGCGGTGCACGGGCCCACCCTGGCGGACGTCGCCCGGGGCGCCGGCGTCGACCCCGAAGCCTGGCGGCGACCGTCAAAGCGCACAATGCCGCCATCGACTCGGGGACAACGGATCCCGTCGGCAAGCCGGCGCACTTTTGCCGCCGCATCGAGCGGGGGCCGTTCACCCTGATGAACATCTCCGTGCGCCCGAAACTGCTGTGTCCGACGCCGATGCTCACCCTCGGCGGTGTGCGGGTCGCCGAGGACACCGGGGCGGTCCTCAACGCCGCCGGCGACCCGATTCCGGGCCTGTTCGGCGCGGGCCGCACGGCCGTCGGCGTCTGCTCGGAGTCCTACGTCAGCGGCCTGTCCATCGCCGATTGCGTGTTCTCCGGTCGTCGCGCCGGGGCCTCCGCCGCCACCGGCTGACCCCGACCTGCCTCACCGGGCACACGCGTCGGAGGGCAGCAATAGCACCGCCGGCCACAGCAAGGTCGCCGCACCCAGGGCCACTTCATAGTCGCTGCCGGCCGGGACGTGGAACTGCTGCTCCAGTTGGGTCTGGATGCGCTGGACGCCGTCGGGGTGGAAGAACAACCACACCAGCCCCGCGGTGATGTAGGGAACCGCGAGCCACAGGGCCACCTCGATCAGCGCCGCGACGCTCACCTGATAATTCAGGACGCGCCGCAGCAGGTCCAGCATCCGGGATGCGGTGCGCCCGAGGTCCCACACCCCGGTCATGGTAGGTGCCGGGAGGTGCGGGAAGCGGAAAATCGCCTGAAGCGCCAGCACCGGCAAAGGAATACCGTGGTGACATGGCTTCACGGCATGCTCTGTTTCGGGTCTTCTACACCATCGGCTTCACCCCGTGGGACGGTCATCCGCTGGCGGCGGGCCTGCGGCAACTCGTCGAGGGAACCGCCGAGACACCCGCGCTGCCGCCCGGATCGGCGCTCGACGTCGGCTGCGGCACCGGAGACGCATCGATCTATCTGGCCCAAGTTGGGTGGCACGTCACCGGGATCGACTTCACGCCGAAGGCGGTCGACCGGGCCCGCGCCAAGGCCCGCGCCGCCGATGCGACGGTCGACTTCGTTCACGGCGACGTCACCCATTTGCGCCAGGCCGGCGTCGGCTCGGGGTTCCAGCTGATCGTGGACAACGGCTGCTTCCACGGTATGAGCAGCGGTGATCGTGACCGGTACGTTCAAGAGATCGGCGCGGCGGCCGCCCCGGACGCCCGGCTGCTGATGATCGCCTTCAAACCCGGTGGTGGTTTCGGACCGCCGGGAACCGATCAGGCGGAGATCGAGCGCCGATTCACGCCGGCCTGGGCGCTGCTGGCGGCGGCGGATGAACCGCAGTGGACCCCCGACAACAGATTCGCGGGCAGGTTCGCGGCCCGCTTCCAGGCGCGCAGCTACCTGTTGCAGCGCCAGTAGCTGCCAGACGCAAAAGCCCCAAAACCACGTTGTTTTGGGGGCTTTTGCGTCTGCTCGCGCTGGGAGCCCGGCAGTTACAGCAGCGACGCCGGCGGGTTGAACCGGTCGCCGTACTTGGCGGCCAGCTCCTTGGCCCGGGCCACGAACGCCGCCTGGCCGCCGGGGTAGCCGACGATGTACTGGTGGGTACCACCGGTCCACGGCGGGAACCCGATGCCCATGATCGCGCCGATGTTGGCGTCGGCGGTCGAGGTGAGCACACCCTCGTCGAGGCACTTCTGGGTCTCCAGCGCCTCGGCGAACAGCATCCGGTCGATCATGTCCTGCAGCGGCGGGGTCGACGAACCGGAGTTGAACGTCTCCCGCAGGCCCGGCCACAGACCGGTGCGCTTGCCGTCGACGTACTCGTAGAAGCCGGCGCCCTTGAGCCGCGACGGGCGGCCGAGCTCGATCATCTTCTCGACGACGACCTCGTTCATCTGCTTCTCGTAGGTGCCGCCGGCGGCCTCGATGCCCTCGCGGGTGGCGACGGCGATCTTGTGCATCAGCTCCAGGTTGAGCTCGTCGGACAGCTGCAGCGGGGCGGCCGGGTAGCCGGCCTGCAGACCGGCCTGCTCGATGCTGGCCGGCTCCACACCCTCGCCGAGCATCGCCAGCGCCTCGTTGATGAAGGTGCCGATGACGCGGGAGGTGTAGAAGCCGCGGCTGTCGTTGACCACGATCGGGGTCTTCTTGATCGCCAGCACGTAGTCGAACACCCGGGCCAGCGCCTCGTCGGAGGTCTTCTCTCCGCGGATGATCTCCACCAGCGGCATCTTGTCGACCGGCGAGAAGAAGTGGATCCCGATGAAGTCCTCCTGGCGCTTCACGCCGGTCGCCAGACCGGTGATCGGCAGCGTGGAGGTGTTCGACCCCAGCAGCGCGTTGGGCTCGACGATGTCCTCGATCTCCTGGAACACCTTGTGCTTGAGGTCCTGGTTCTCGAACACCGCCTCGATCACGAAGTCGACGCCCTTGAGGTCGTTCGCGTCGCCGGTCGGGGTGATCCTGTCCAGCAGCGCCTTCGACTTCTCTTCGGTGGTGCGGCCACGCTCCAGCGCCTTGGCTTCCAGCTTCTCCGAGTAGCCCTTGCCCTTCTGCGCGGCCTCCAGGGTGACGTCCTTGAGCACCACGTCGAAGCCGGCCTTGGCCGACACGTAGGCGATCCCGGCGCCCATCATCCCGGCACCCAGCACCCCGATCTTCTTGATCGGAGTCTGCCCGATGCCGTCGGGCCGGCTGCCGCCGCCGTTGATGTGCTGCAGGTCAAAGAAGAACGCCTGGATCATGTTCTTGGCGACATGGCCGGTGACCAGCGAGGTGAAATACCGGCTCTCGATGCGGGTGGCGGTGTCGAAGTCCACCGCCGCGCCCTCGACCGCGGCGGACAGGATGGCCCGCGGCGCCGGCATCGGCGCGCCCTTGAGCTGCTTACGCAGCAGGGCCGGGAACGACGGCAGGATCGCCGCCAGCGACGGGGTGCTCGGGGTGCCGCCGGGCATCTTGTAGCCCTTGACATCCCACGGCTGGGTGTGCGCGTCCGGGTTGGCCTTGATCCACGCCTTGGCGGCCGGCACCAGCTCCTCGACGGTCGGCAGCACCTCGTCGACCAGGCCGATCTCCTTGGCCTTGGCCGGCTTGAACCGGGTGCCCTGCGCCAGCACGTTCATGAACGCGTTCTGGATGCCCAGCATGCGCACCGTGCGGGTGACGCCGCCGCCACCGGGCAGCAGGCCCAGGGTCACCTCGGGCAGGCCGAGCTGGCTGCCCTTGGCGTCCGCGGCGATCCGGTGGTGGCAGGCCAGCGCGATCTCCAGGCCACCGCCGAGCGCGGCACCGTTGATGGCGGCGACGACCGGCTTGCCCAGGGTTTCCAGGGCGCGCAGGTCCTTTTTGATGTTCTCCACCTGGTCGAACGCCTGCTGGGCGTTCTCCGGGCCGACGTTGATCATCGCCTTGAGGTCACCGCCGGCGAAGAAGGTCTTCTTCGCGAGGTGATGACCACGCCGGTGATCGAATCCTTCTCCGCCACCAGGCGTTCCACCGCATTGTGCATGGACTCGCTGTAGTGCTCGTTCATCACGTTGGCCGACCCGGTCGGGTCGTCCAAGGTCAGCGTGACGATGCCGTCAGCGTCCTTGTCCCACTGGATGGTGTTCTCTGCCATTTTCTACAAACCCTCTCAGACGCGCTCGATGATGGTGGCGACGCCCATGCCACCGCCGATGCAGAGTGTGATCAGAGCGCGGCGGGCACCCCGGCGCTCCAGTTCGTCGACCATGGTGCCGGTGATCATGGCGCCGGTGGCACCCAGCGGGTGGCCCATCGCGATCGCGCCGCCGTTGACGTTGAGCTTCTCGTCCGGGATGTTGAGGTCCTTCTGGAACTTCAGCACCACCGAGGCGAACGCCTCGTTGATCTCGACCAGGTCCATGTCGTCGATGGTCAGGCCGGTGCGCTCCAGCACCCGGCGGGTGGCCGGGGTCGGGCCGGTCAGCATGATGACCGGGTCGGCACCGCTGGTGGCGGCCGCCACGATGCGGGCCCGCGGGGTCAGCCCCTGCTCCTTGCCGGCTTTCTCGCTACCGACCAGCACCAGGGCGGCGCCGTCGACGATGCCGGAGCTGTTGCCGCCGGTGTGGACGTGGTTGATCTTCTCGACATAGTGGTACTTCTGCAGCGCCACGTCGTCGAAGCCGCCCATCGCGCCGACCCCGTCGAACGCGGTCTTGAGCTTGCCCAGGCCCTCCAGGGTGGTGTCGGGGCGCATGTGCTCGTCGTGGTCGAGGACGATCAGGCCGTTCTGGTCGCGCACCGGGACCACCGACTTGGCGAAGTAGCCGCCCGACCAGGCCGCGGCGGCCAGCTGCTGGCTGCGCAGCGCGTAGGCGTCGACATCGTCGCGGGAGAAGCCCTCGATGGTGGCGATCAGGTCGGCGCCGATGCCCTGCGGCACGAAGCCGATCTCGTAGTTGGTGTTGGGGTCGGAAGCCCAGGCGCCGCCGTCGGAGCCCATCGGCACCCGGCTCATCGACTCCACACCGCCGGCGAGCACCAGGTCGTCGAACCCGGCGCGCACCTTGGCGGCGGCGGTGTTGATGGCCTCCAGGCCCGACGCGCAGAACCGGTTGAGCTGCACGCCGCCGGTGGTTTCGGGCATACCGGCGGCCAGCATCGCGGTGCGGGCGATGTCACCGCCCTGGTCGCCGACCGGCGACACCACGCCGAACACGGCGTCGCTGATCTGGTTGACGTCCAGATCGGGGTAGCGGGTACGCAGCTCGTCGACCAGACCGACGGCCAGGCTGACCGGCTTGATCTCGTTCAGCGATCCGTTTTTCTGCTTGCCGCGCGGGGTGCGGATGGCCTCGTAGATGAAGGCTTCTTCGGACATGGCTCGTTCCTCTTCGATGGTTGGCGGGTCCGTCTGCTGGGAGAGTAGTCCCGTGTCGGCCACCCTAACAGGGGCGCCGATCAACCTGTTGGTTGGGCGGTGTGGGGATACCCTCAACAGCCATGACGGTGTCCCGACTGCGGCCCTATGCCACCACGGTGTTCGCCGAAATGTCGGCGCTGGCCGCGCGGATCGGCGCGGTGAACCTGGGGCAGGGCTTTCCCGACGAGGACGGGCCCCCGGCCATGCTGCGCGCCGCCCAGGACGCCATCGCCGACGGCGTCAACCAGTACCCGCCCGGCATCGGCATCCCGGCGTTGCGGGAGGCGATCGCCGCGCAGCGCCACCGGCACTACGGCATCGACTACGACCCGGACAGCGAGGTGCTGGTCACGGTGGGGGCCACCGAGGCCATCGCGGCGGCGGTGCTCGGGCTGGTCGAACCCGGCGCGGAGGTGGTGCTGATCGAGCCGTTCTACGACTCCTACTCCCCGGTGGTCGCGATGGCCGGCGCGCACCGGGTGACCGGTGCCGCTGGTGCCCGGACGGGCG
>PPEA01001059.1 GCA_002967005.1 Mycobacterium talmoniae | reverse complement strand
GGGCGGGCCGAGGCGGCGCAGCGCTGGCACGACGGCGACTACGGCCCGGACTCGCCGATGGCGCGGTCCACCAGCGGGTGTGCCGCGACTGCGGGTTCTTCCTGCCGCTGGCCGGCTCGCTCGGCACGATGTTCGGGGTGTGCGGCAACGAGATGTCCGCCGACGGCCACGTCGTCGACTGCGGCTACGGCTGCGGCGCCCATTCCGACACCCCGGCCCCCGCCGGCGGCGGCTCGCCGCGCTATGACCCCTACGACGACGGCGTGCTGGACGTCACCGCGCCGGACCCGGACGCCGACTAGCTCTCGGCGGCGGCCTTGATGCTGGCCAGCGACGCGTTCATGCCGTCGAGCAGTTCGCGTTCAAAATTGGGCACCCCACCCATGAAGGCCTTCACCGTCAGGTTCGACACCGCGCTGACCCCGTTCTCGGCGTGTCGGCTCTCGACGACCTTGGTGCCCGTCGCGGTGGGCTCGAGTTCGTAGCTCCACACGGTGCGGTTGGCGTTGACCCGGAACGCCAGCTTCTGCTCCGGGACGACCTCGGTGATGGTGCTGGTGGTGGGCCAGAACATGGCGCCGCGGCGGTTCAGGTTGAACGTGCGGGTACCCGGGCGCAGCGGGCCGAACTGCTTCATCCACCGGCACTGCGGGCTCCACTGCGGCATCCGGCGGAAGTCGGAGATCAGCTCCCAGACCTTGGCGACCGGTGCGTCGATCTCGATCTGCGCCTGCAGTAGCGGTGCTGCCATTGAACCCACTCCTTACTGGTTGCTGTCCCGGTCGCCGCCGGCCGGCGGGCCGAGACCGGTTTGGGCGCCGCGTGCG
>PPEA01001058.1 GCA_002967005.1 Mycobacterium talmoniae | reverse complement strand
GGTCGTCGTCACGTCGCGCGCCGAGGGCAGCAGCGGGGCGCCGACCACCGCCGCGTCGGCGCGGGCCGCGGTGCGCACCGTGGCGACGCCGCCCGGCATCGCCAGCACCTCGCTGGCCTCACCGC
This sequence comes from Mycobacterium talmoniae, assembly GCA_002967005.1. Classification (GTDB taxonomy): domain Bacteria; phylum Actinomycetota; class Actinomycetes; order Mycobacteriales; family Mycobacteriaceae; genus Mycobacterium; species Mycobacterium talmoniae. The sequence continues at coordinate 707 of PPEA01001058.1, read as the reverse complement.
CGCCGGACGGCAGCCGCCACAGCGCGGCGGGCGGCTTGTCGGTGTCCTCGGCGCTGCCGCGGGCCGAGACGAACAGCAGGTCGCCGTCGGCGGTGAACGCCGGCGACGACTCGCCGTGCGCGCCGCGGGTCAGCCGGCGGGCCGGTTGGTCGCCGTGCGGGTCCAGTTCCCAGATCGCGGCGATGTACTCGGTGCGCTTGTCGTTGAGTTCGGCCACCGTGGTCACCAGCCGGGTGCCGTCGGCCGAGACGGCCAGGCCGGACACCCGGGGCAGCGCCAGGTAGTCGTCGAGGTCGTGAAAGGCGGTGGTCACGCCTCCTGGGTAACACACGCCGCCGCGCCGCGCCGAGAGACAAAAAGGTGCCGGGCCATGGGGCCCGGCACCTTTTTGTTTACGCGTTGGGGTCAGCCGCGACGGCCGCAGACCGGCCAGGCGCCGATGCCCTGGGTGCGCAGCACGTTCTCGGCGACCCGGATCTGCTCCTCACGGCTGGCGCTCGACGCCGAACCGGAGCCACCGTTGGCCCGCCAGGTGCTGGGGGTGAACTGCAGGCCGCCGTAGTAGCCGTTGCCGGTGGCGATGCCCCAGTTACCACCGGACTCGCACTGCGCGATGGCGTCCCAGTTCACGCTGTACGCCCGCTTCGGAGCCGGGGCGGGTGCCGCCGGGGCCGGGGCCTCGGGGGCCGGCGGCACATCCTCGGGAG
>PPEA01001057.1 GCA_002967005.1 Mycobacterium talmoniae | reverse complement strand
CCCGCGTTCGCCGCGCCGGGCACCCGGTTCAACGCCCCCGTTGACCGCCGATCGCCGGTTCGCCTACCGCGGCTGCGATCTGCCCACCTCAAACGGGTCGCCACCGCGTTCGGGGTCACCGTCAACGACGTGTTTTTGGCCGTGTGCAGCGGTGCGCTGCGCGAATTCCTGCTCCAGCGCGGGGAACTGGCCGCCGAACCGCTGACCGCGGTGGTGCCGGTGTCGATGCGCCCGCCCGACGGCGACCCGTGGGGCAACCAGGTGGCGCGATGGAACGTGGCGCTGGCCACCGACATCGCCGATCCGGTGGCGCGGCTGCGCAGCATCGCCGCGGCCACCCGCACCGCCCGCGACGTGCAGGCCGAACGGGACCTGTGGCTGCAGCACGACTGGATGGAGTACTGGCCGCTGTTCTGGTTCTACTCCCGGGCGTTGCCGCTGCTGGGCGAACGGACCAGTCATCGACCGACGTTCAGCCTGATCGCGTCGAACATGCGGGGCCCGCGGCGGCTGTCCTTCGGCGGGGCGCCGGTGGAAAAGTTGATCTCGACGGGCCCGCTGGTATTCCCGATGGGCCTGAACTTCACCGGCTGGAGCTACGCCGACCAGATGACGATCGGGGTGCTCACCTGCGGCGACCACCTACCCGATCCCTGGCAGATCGCCGATCAGCTGCCCGCGGCGCTGGCGCAGTTAGCCGAGCAGGCGCAGCGTCAGCCGGGCGCCGGCGTGGACGTCTTGCCAAAAGCGGGTGACCGGGTCTGACGCGTCGAGCGCATGACGGGCGGCTGCCGCCCAACAGGTGGTCGGCGGCGTCGCGTGCCCGAGTGAC
>PPEA01001056.1 GCA_002967005.1 Mycobacterium talmoniae | reverse complement strand
AGCAGCCCAGAGGTGCTGCGCAGCATGCGATGCAGCCACTCCGCGGTGGGACGCGGCTCGGGATCGTCGTCGTGGGCTGTGGCCTCCTCCTCGCTGCCGCTGAGGTTCACCGCGACCGTCAGGTCGGCGTTGACCGCGGCCATCGGCGCCATCGGCAGCGGATCGAGGATCCCGCCGTCGGCCAGCAGCCGTCCGTCGACCACGTGCGGCGCGATCACCCCGGGGATGGCGATCGACGCCCGGATCGCGGCGTCGACCGGGCCGCGCTGCAGCCACACCGACCTGCCGGTGATCAGATCCGTCGCGACCGCCGTGTACGGAATCGGCAGCCGCTCAATGGTGGTGTCGCCCAAGATGTCTCGGACAGCGTCCAGAATCTTGCCGGCCCGCAGCACCCCCGCCGCGGTGATCGACGGGTCCAGCAGCCGCAGCACCGCGCGCTGTGTCAACGCCTTGGCCCACTCGGTGAACTCGTCGAGCCGGTCGGCCGCCTGCAGCCCGCCCACCAACGCACCCATCGACGACCCGGAGATCCCGACGATGTCATACCCGCGGTCGCGCAGCTCGTTGATCACCCCGATGTGGGCGTAGCCGCGGGCGCCGCCGCTGCCGAGGACTAGGGCAACCCGGCGTCGGTCTGCGCGTGTCACCACTCCATCTTGCACGCGCGCACCAACTCAGCCGATCATCGGCACCAACAACTGGGCGTCGCGGCCGGGTCCCCAGTGCAGGGTGCACGTGCCCCGCGAAAGGCTCCGGTACGCGGTGGGAAACTGCCCGGTCAGCGGGTTGCGCGGCCACAGCCACCGGCCGGCGACCACCAGCCGCAGCCG
>PPEA01001055.1 GCA_002967005.1 Mycobacterium talmoniae | reverse complement strand
GCGAGGACACCGGCCTTGAACTCGAGGACCTTGGGCTGGTCGACCTCGAACACCGTGGTGTGCGCGGGCCAGTCCAGCCGATAGCGCGCGAGTCCAACCCGGCCGCGACGATGACGGCCTGCCGGACGCCGGCCGCCGAGCCGAAGAAGTCATCGAAGAACCGGGTCTGCACCCCGTAGAGGCGCGGGAAGACGGTGGCGTTGTCGGAGCTGGCGGGGTTCGCCAACAGGCCGGTCAAATACCGGTCCGCGGCGGCCGCGATGAACAGCCGGGCGTAGTCGTCGGTCACCAACGGTTCCGGGCTGGCCGCATGCAGCGCGCGCCAGCCGGCCACCACCAGCGCCGTGTAGCCCACGCTGCTCACGATGTCCCAGTCGTCGTGCTCCGAACGCGCCCACGATGCGGCCATCCGCCCAGTTTCCCACGCTTGCGGTCGACGGCCGTGCGGCGACAACTGCTAGCGTGGGCGCCGGCTTGCCGTACAGGAGGAACCGCAATGATGACCGCAATCGACCGGCGGCAGGAGCTGCACCAGCTCGCCGAGGAACACGGGTGGCAGTGCAACGAACGCGAACGCGTCGACATCTACATCCGCGGCGCCGAGCAGGTGCACGTGGTGTGGCGGGGCACCGAGGCGATCAGTGGGGGATCGCGGTACGACGACTACATTCTGGGCACGTACTCAAGGGATTTGGCGACGATCCAGGGCTGGCTGAAGCGTTAGTCAGCGGGTGGTGACGGCCCGCAGCAACCCCACCCCGAAACCCGCGACGTGGCGCAGGGATCGGCCGCGGCGCGGGTCGGGCGGGGCAGCTGCAGCACCGGCCAGCCGTGCT
>PPEA01001054.1 GCA_002967005.1 Mycobacterium talmoniae | reverse complement strand
CTGGCCTGCGCCTCCTCGGCGTCCTTGTCCCGGCCCGCCGCCCGGGCTTCTCGGCCTGGCGTTCAAACTGTTCGGCGCGGGCCCGGAATTGCTCGGCCCGGGCCTGCGCCTGCGGATCGGTCCAGTCCGATTCGGCGGCGTCCCGCACCTTCTTCTCCACCGCGCGCAGCCGTCGCTCCAGCTCGGCGGGCGCGCTCCCGCGGCACCTTGCCGATCGCGTCCCACTTGTCGACGATCGAGCGCAGCGCGGCCCGCGCGGCGTCCAGGTTGGCGGTGTCGAGCTTCTCGGCGTCGGCCAGCAGCGCCTCCTTGGCGGCGGCGTTGTCCCGCAGCTCGGCGTCCTTCTCCGCGAACACCGCATTGCGGGCGGTGAAAAACGTGTCCTGGGCGGCCTTGAAGCGCTGCCACAGCGCGTCGTCGACGTCCTTGGCGGCCCGCCCGGCCGCCTTCCATTCGGCCAGCAGCTCGCGAAACGCCGTTCGGGTGGCCGCCCAATCGGTGGAGTCGGCCAATTCCTCGGCCCGGGCGCACAGCCGCTCCTTGGCGGCGCGGGCGCCGGCGCGCTCGCGGTCCAGCTCGGCGAAATGCGATCCGCGGCGCCGGTTGAACGGTCTCCCGGGCCTCCGAATACCGCTTCCACAGCGCGTCGTCGGTCTTGCGGTCCAATCCCGGTGATCGTCTTCCACTCGTCGAGGATGGCCCGCAGCCGGTCCCCGGCCGCCTTCCACTGGGTGGCGGTGGCCGCCAGCCTCCTCGGCTTCGACCGCCAGCGCCTCCTTGGCGGGCGGCCGCCGCGGCGCGATGCTCCTCGCGCCGGGTGCGGTCGTCGGCGCGGACG
>PPEA01001053.1 GCA_002967005.1 Mycobacterium talmoniae | reverse complement strand
GGCCACCGCGCGGGCCAATAGCAGCGCCCGCAGCCAGCGCCAGCAGGGCCCACGACACCTGGCCGGAGCGGGACAACCGGATGCGACCCGGGGACTGCGATGAGCGCGGCGCCCTCGGCGGGCCAAGAGCCCAAGTAGCCGTAAAACGTCACCGCCAATGCCGCTGTCAACAGCAGTGCGGCGCGGGAGGCAGCATCCCGGCCTGCGAGCACCGTCATGCCCACGGCGGCAAGTGCGATGGTGGTGAGGCACGCCAGCGCCAGCGACCAGCCCAGCAATCGGGTGAGTGACCCCAGGTTGTCCGACGTCAAACTGCCCGGCACCCGGCGGGCGAACGCATAGCCGCTCAGCACCACCGCGCCCAGGCCGAGTCCGACGCTCAGCGCGATCAGCCCGCGCGCCAACCGCGGTCGCGGCGGCCCCTGTGTGTCGACCAACGTCCCACCTCCCTCGCCACGCAGGACTTTGCCACAGCGCGTTCGGCGGTCGTTTCGTATTCTCGCCAAGTGAATGCGAACGGTGATGAGGCGCAGGACGACGGCGGCCCGGCCGCAGCACGGTGGCTCTTCCAGGGCGCGCTGGGCCTGCTGCTCGGGCTGATCCTGGCGGCGGTGGGCTGCCTGGGCTACGCGTGGCTGCGCCGCACCCCGGACCAACCGTTTGTCGCCGACCGCGGCGACGTCACCGCGATGCTGGTGCGCACCACGTCGGTGGTGGCGATCAGCGCGGTCCTTGCCGTCGGCTACCTGGTGCTGCGTCGGCTGTCCCTTGGCCCGTCGGCGCGGTACGCCCGCTATGTCGCCGCGGCGGTGCCGGTGCTGGCCGTGGCCGGGTTGCTGGCG
>PPEA01001052.1 GCA_002967005.1 Mycobacterium talmoniae | reverse complement strand
GGGCACCGACTACGACACCGAGGACGACGAGCGGTGGTCGGCGGAGCCCGGCGAACCCGGAACCACGGTGCGGCTCTCGCGGTTCCCCGGGAGCTACGGCGAGGAGCCGGGCGACTACGGCGAGGAGCCGGGTAGCTATGGCGAGGAGCCCGGCGGCTACGGCGAGGAACCGGGCGGTTACGGCGAGCAGCCGGGCGGGCCGCCGTCGGGGGTGGATCTGTTCGGCGGGACCGAACCCGACGACAGCTGGATGCCTGCGCCCGGCGGGTCGGCGGGCGGCTTCGGCGAAGCGCCGGTCGACGACGCGAGAGCCGACGAGCTCGAGGAGGCCGAGGATCCCGACGCGGTCGACACCGCGCCGACCCGCATCCCGACCGCCTCGGAGGTGCAGGGCCCGTCGGAGCCGCAGACCGGTCGGCACGCGGCGTTGGGCGCCGACGACGACGCCGTCCCGGAGTCACCCGGTTACGACGGCGAGGTCTATCCGGCGGTGCACCTTCCACTCGATGACCCCTATCAAGCGCCGGAGGGGTATCCGGTCAAGGCCAACACCGTGTCCGGGCTGTACTACACACCCGACAGCCCCGCGTACTACGAAAAAGCCGCCGAAATCTGGTTCGCCAGCGAGGAAGTCGCCCAGTTCAACGGTTTCGTCAGGGCCGACTAAACGCGCGGCGTCAGGGCGCCAGCCGTGCCACCGCCTCGGCGGCCGCCACCACGTCGTGGATGCGGTGCATCGTCTCCCCGGCGTAGAGCGCCGAGCGGTCCACCACGCTGGCCGGCATACCGGCCAGCGGCAAGGCCGGCGTATACAACGGCAGCGACACCCGCTGCAGCGCCACG
>PPEA01001051.1 GCA_002967005.1 Mycobacterium talmoniae | reverse complement strand
CTCGATGCCGCGGCCGCCTACCTTGACCTGGTCGTCGGCGCGGCCGCAGAACAGCAGCCCGCCGGGTTCCAGCCGCACCAAATCCCCGCTGCGGTAGGCGCGCCGCCAGCCCAGCGTCGGCAGCGGGGCGTACTTGTCGGCGTCCTTCGGCGTCGTCCAGGTAGCGGCCCAGGCCGACCCCGCCGATCACCAGCTCCCCGACCTCGCCGTAGCCCACCGGGGCACCGTCGGCGTCGACGACGGCCAAATCCCAGCCCGGCAGCGGCATCCCGATCCTTACCGGCCCGGTGCCGCCCAGCCTGGCCGCGCAGGCCACCACGGTGGTCTCGGTCGGCCCGTAGGTGTTCCACACCTCCCGGCCGTCGACCGCCAGCCGCTCGGCCAGCTCGGCTGGGCAGGCCTCGCCGCCGAAGATCAGCAGCCGCACCGCTTCCAGCGCCTCGGCCGGCCACAGCGCCGCCAGGGTCGGCACCGTCGACACCACGGTCACGTCCGGGCCACCAGCCACGGACCAGGTCCACGCCGCTGCGCACCAGCGACCGCGGGCGGGCACCAGGCAGGCGCCGTGCCGCCACGCCAGCCACATCTCCTCGCAGGACGCGTCGAAGGCCACCGACAGGCCGGCCAGTACTCGGTCGCCGGGTCCGATCGGCTGGTGCTGGCAGACAGCTGCGCCTCGGCGTCGACGAACGCGGCCGCGTTGCGGTGGGTGATGGCCACCCCCTTGGGGGTGCCGGTGGACCCGGAGGTGAAGATGATCCACGCGTCGTCGCGGCTCAGCGGCGCCGTGGCGCGCCAGCCCGCCGACGAGCCGGGCCCACGCACCAGCCCTGCCTCGGTGATCGACCGCCGGCTCG
>PPEA01001050.1 GCA_002967005.1 Mycobacterium talmoniae | reverse complement strand
GGCCGCGCCGGTGCTGCTGTGGGTCGGGGTGCTGCTGCTCGGCGGCGTGGGTGCGGTGCTGCGGTTCATGGTGGACCGCGCGGTGGCCCGCCGCGCGGCCCGCTCGTTTCCGTTCGGCACCCTCACGGTCAATCTCAGTGGCGCGGCGCTGCTCGGTTTGATCAGCGGCCTGGCGCTCAGCCCGCACGCCGCGCTGCTGGCCGGCACCGCACTGGTCGGCTCCTACACCACGTTCTCCACCTGGATGCTGGAAACCGAACGGCTGGGTGAGGAGCGCCAGATCTGGCCGGCGGCAGCCAATCTGGTCGCCAGCGTCGGTTTGGGAGTGGCCGCGGCGTGGCTCGGACAGTGGCTCGCCGGGCAGCTGTGAGCCCCGGAACGTAAGGCTAGCCTAGCTTTACTTGACCGTGTAGCCTCGGGCGCCATGAATCCGTCAACCCCCGCCGCGGTGAGCGCCGCCCTCAAAGAGATCCTGCGCGACGACTTGAACATCGACATCAGCCGGGTGACCCCGCAGTCACGGCTGGTCGACGACGTCGGTTTGGATTCGGTGGCGTTCGCGGTCGGCATGGTGGCGATCGAGGACAAGTTGGGCGCGGTGCTATCCGAAGAGGACCTGCTGACCTGCGACACCGTCGCCGAACTCGAGGCGGCGATTCTGGCCAAAGTGCCGGCCGCCCAGTGAGTGTGCTGGCCGCCGCCCTGAGCCGGGCGATGACGACCTCACCGCACGACCTGGTGGTCCTGGACCGCGACACCGGCACCTGGCAGCGGCACCCGTGGCCGCAGGTGCACGCCCGCGCCGAAAGCGCTCGCGGCCCGCATCGTCGCCGAGGACGAACCCGGCGCGGTCGGCCTGG
>PPEA01000105.1 GCA_002967005.1 Mycobacterium talmoniae | reverse complement strand
GTTTCGCCCTCGACGTCGACGCGCTGCGCGCCGCGGTGACCCCGCGCACCGCGGCGCTGATCGTCAACTCCCCGCACAACCCGACCGGGATGGTGTTGACCGAGGCCGAGTTGGCGGCGATCGCGCGGATCGCGGTCGACGCCGACCTGCTGGTCATCACCGACGAGGTCTATGAGCACCTGGTCTATGACGGCCACCGGCACCGCCCGCTGGCCGGGTTCGCTGGGATGGCCGAGCGCACCGTCACCATCTCCAGCGCCGCCAAGATGTTCAACTGCACCGGCTGGAAGATCGGCTGGGCGTGCGGGCCCGCCGATCTGCTCGCGGGGTGCGGGCGGCCAAGCAGTACCTCAGTTACGTCGGCGGGGCGCCGTTTCAGCCGGCGGTGGCGCACGCGTTGAACACCGAGGACGCCTGGGTCGCGGCGCTGCGGACGTCGCTGCAGGCCCGCCGCGACCGGTTGGCGGCGGCGCTGACCCGGATCGGGTTCGGGGTGCACGACAGCTTCGGCACCTACTTCCTGTGCGCCGATCCGCGACCGCTGGGCTACGCCGACAGCACCACGTTTTGCGCGCAGCTGCCGCACCGGGTGGGGGTGGCGGCCATCCCGATGTCGGCGTTCTGCGACCCGCACGCCGCGCACGCCGACGTGTGGAATCACTTGGTGCGGTTCACGTTCTGCAAACGCGACGACACCCTCGACGAGGCGATCACCCGGCTGGGCGCGCTGGGCGGGGGCGGGGTGTGAATAACTGGCGGCCGGTCACGGGCCAACCGCGGTAGGCTCGCACCCAATGCCGTCGTTCCACAGCGAACTCCGCGATTTCCGCCAAGCCACCACTGCGAGCTTCAACGCGCTGCGCGAGGACCTGACCGACCTGCAAACACATGTCGACAACGGGTTCGTCGAAATTCGCGGCAAGCTCGACGCCACCGCCGCCGGCCAACAGCACATCGCCGGGTTGCTCGAACGGCTCATCGGCGACCAAGGCTGAGACGGGCCCGTTGGGTTAGGGCTGCCGACCGGCGCTGGCGGTGCCCATAACCCGTTCGCGCAGCCCCTTGGTCGCGGTCTCCAGCACGATCCTGCTGGCCCGTTTGACCAGGAACGCCGGGATCGGTCCCGCCGGTTCGACGGTGATATCGAACCGCACCCGGGTCTTGTCGACGCCCTCGGGCGTCAGGTTGTACTCGACGTGCTGTCCGCGCTGCTGGAACGTCGCCTCGGCGTCCCAGACCACCCAGTCCGGGCCCCAGTGGTATTCGAGGATTTCTTTGTCGACCAGCCCCAGGACCTTGATGGTGGCCTGCACGTGGTGTGGGCGGCCGTCGGCGTAACAGTCGAGCACTTCGATCCGCTTGTGCACCGCCGACCACGACGTCAGCGCCCCCACGTCGGCCAGCGCCTCCAGGATCGCGTCCGGGGGCGCGTCGATGACGATTTCGCGCGACGCACGGACCGCCATCACCAGCCCCGTCGTTCGGCGCCCTGGGCGGCCATCACCCGTCGGCGCAGCCCCTCGGTCGCGGCGTTGAGCACCTTCTTGCGGCCCCGGTTGATCAAAAACTCCGGCAGCGGCGCCGACGGTTCCAGGGTGATCGCGAAGCACACCCGGGTTTTGTCGGGCCCCTCGGGCCGCAGCGTGTATTCGGCGTGTTGGCCGTGTTGGTGGAAGGTTTTATCGGCATCCCACACCACCCAGTCCGGCCCCCAGTGGTATTCCAGCACTTCTTGATCGACGATGCCGATCACCTTGACGGTCACCTTTACGTGGTGCGGGCGGCCGTCGGGATAGCGGTCGAGGACTTCGGCGCGCTTGTGCACCGAGGACCATGACGGCGCAGAAGGGATGTCGGCCAGCGCCTCCAGGATCACTTCCGGCGGCGCGTCGATGACAATTTCGCGCGATGCTCGTACGGCCACTATCCCCCAAGGCTAGTAACCCGGTGGGGGTTGTCGACGCGGTTTGGCGATCACCGGTCAGCCCTTCTTGACCTTGAGCACCTGTTTGCGCAGCCCGTCGGTGGCGGTCTCCATCCCACCCTTCATGGTGCGTTTGAGCAGGAACCCCGGGATCGGCACCGACGGGTCGACGTCCATGTCGAACCGGACCTTGGTTTTGTCACCCTGCGGGGTCAGCGTGTACTTGGCGTCCTGGGCCTTCAACTGCCCGGCCGACTCCAGCGTCCAACTCACACTGTCGGGCGCCCAGGTGTATTCGACCACCTGCTCATCGGTGAGGCCGGCGGCCTTGATCGTCATCTTCACCCGGCGGGGCCGGCCGTTGTCGTAGGTGTCGAGTATCTCGGCGCGCTGGTACTGCGGCGACCAGGTCGGGGTGGCCTCGACGTCGGCGATGACGTCGAGGATCTCCTCCGGGCTGGCTTCGATGACCACTTCGCGGGAATCCTTCACTGCCATGGCAGGCACGATAGCCAGGCGGGGTCGTGACCGCAGGTATTTGCGCTGCACCGGAGCGGCGGCCGCCGGTAGCGTCGGCGTCGTGGCTACCCTCGATCCCGCCTACACCGTCGGCGACTACCTGCTGGACCGGCTCGCCGAACTCGGCGTCGCGGAAATCTTCGGCGTCCCCGGCGACTACAACCTGGAGTTCCTCGACCACGTCCTCGCCCATCCGCGGCTGCGCTGGGTCGGCGCCGCCAACGAACTCAACGCTGGCTACGCCGCCGACGGGTACGGGCGGCTGCGGGGAATGTCGGCGCTGGTCACCACGTTCGGGGTGGGTGAGCTGTCGGCGGCCAACGCGATCGCCGGCGCCTACGCCGAATACGTGCCGGTGGTGCACATCGTCGGCGGGCCGGCCAAAGACGCGCAGGTCGCCCGCCGGCCGTTGCACCATTCGCTCGGCGACGGAGAATTCGAGCATTTTCTGCGGATGAGCCGGGAAATCACCTGCGCGCAAGCCAATCTTGCGCCGGCGACCGCGACCCGGGAGATCGACCGGGTGCTCTGCGAGGTGCGGGAGTGCAAACGTCCGGGGTATCTGCTGCTGGCCACCGACGTGGCCCGGTTCCCGGCCGAGCCGCCGCGGGCGCCGCTGCCCCGCTACACCGGGGGCACCAGCCGCGCGCCCTGGCGCTATTCACCGAGGCGGCAACCCAACTCATCGGCGATCACCAGTTGACGGTGCTCGCCGACTTCCTGGTCCATCGCCTGGACGCGGTCCCGCAACTGGAGGCGCTGCTGGCCGCCGATATGGTGCCGCACGCCACCTTGATGTGGGGCAAGAGCCTGGTCGACGAGAGCTCGCCGAACTTCTTGGGCATCTACGCCGGCGCGGCCAGCGCCGCGCCGGTGCGCCGCGGCATCGAAGAGGCGCCGGTGCTGCTGACCGCCGGGGTGATGTTCACCGACATGGTCAGCGGCTTTTTCACCCAGCGCATCGATCCGGCGCGCACCATCGACGTGGGTGCGCACCAAAGTACGGTCGCCGGGGAGGTTTTCGCGCCGCTGGAGTTGGACGCGGCGCTGCAGGCGCTGACCGGCATCCTGACCAGGCGGGGTATCGCCTCTCCCCCGGTCGCGTCGACCGGCACCGACGTGCGTCCGCGCGACCCGGGGCCCGACCAGCCGCTGACCCAGGAGATGTTGTGGAACAGGCTGGCCGACGCGTTGACGCCGGGCAATGTGGTCCTGGCCGATCAGGGCACCTCCTTTTACGGGCTGGCCGCCCACCGGCTGCCTAGCGGGGTGACCTTCATCGGCCAACCGCTGTGGGCGTCAATCGGTTACACGCTGCCGGCGGCGCTGGGGGCCGGTCTGGCGCATCCGGATCGTCGACCGGTGTTGCTGATCGGCGACGGCGCCGCCCAGCTGACCGTGCAGGAGTTGGGCGGCTTTTCCCGAGAAGGGCTGACGCCGGTGATCGTCGTGGTCAACAACGACGGCTACACCGTCGAACGCGCCATTCACGGCCCGACGGCCTACTACAACGACATCGTGGCCTGGAACTGGCGGGAGATCCCCGCCGCGCTGGGGGTGACCAACTACCTGATGTTTCGGGCGCAGACCTACGGCCAACTCGACGAGGCGTTTACCGCGGCCGCCCAGCACCCGGACAAGCTGGTGCTGGTCGAGGCGGTGGTGCCGCGGCTGGATGTGCCGGTGCTGTTGGGTGAGCTGGCCGACTCCATGGCCCCGCCCAAGGCCGACCGGCCGTGAAACGAAAGCCCGACGCCGACGAGCGGCGCCGGCAACTGTGCGACGCCGCCATCGACGTGCTGGCCGAACACGGATCCCGCGGACTGACCCATCGCATGGTCGAGCGTCGCGCCGGGCTGCCCGACGGCACCACCTCCTCGTATTTCCCGACCCGCTCGGCGTTGCTGCGCGGGATCGCCGACCGGGTCGCGGACCTCGACAAGGCCGAGTTCGAGTCGATCACCCGCGACGCGTCCGCCGCCGACCCGCCGGTGTCCACGTTGACGCTGCTGGCCGAACTGGTGATTCGGTCGTCCAGCGGCAGCGCCCTCAACCGGTCCCGGGCCCGCTACGAGTTGGCGCTGCAGGCGAATCGGGATCGCGCGCTGGCCGGCGCCTTCGAGCGGGCCGTCCGCGGCTTCGTCGACCTCAGCGAGCAGGCGCTGGCGGCCGACAGCGCGCCACCTGCCGATCCGGTGCTCATCGAGAAGCAGGCCTACGCGGTCACGACCTTCATCAACGGGGTGATGGTCCGGCTGGCCTTCGGGGACCCCACCCTGCAATCCGCGGCCGAGCTCGCCGAGCTTCTCCACGCCCTGGTCTCCGGCATCGCGGCCGGCCAGCGCCGCGCCGAGCGGTAGCCCCCGGCCGGTACCGTCCGCGCCAAATCTCTTCTACAGACGTAGAAAGTCTGTTACGGTCGGGTCCTGGCGCCGAGCCGGCAACGAACTGAGGAGTCGCGGATGCGATTTGTCCTGGTGCATGGCGGTTTTCACGCATCGTGGTGCTGGAGCCGCACCATCGACGAGCTGCGCGACCTCGGCCACGACGCGGTCGCCGTCGACCTGCCCGGCCACGGCACCCGGGTCGACGAGGAGTCCACGCTGGCCAACCGGCGGGCGGCCGTCGCCGAGGTGATCCACGACGGCGACGTCGTCGTCGGCCATTCCGGCGGCGGGTTCGACGCCACCCTCGGGGTCGACGTCGCCCCCGAACGGGTACGCCACGTCATCTATCTGGCCGCCGCACTGCCCCGCGAGGGCCGCAGCTACACCGAGGCCATGACGATGACCAACGCCGAGGACGGCGCCATCGACGGCGACGTCGGACACATGCTGGGATACCTGCATTTCGCCGATGACGGGGCGATGACCTTTGCCGAGTTCGAAGGTGCGTGGCGCTACTTCTACCACGACTGCGACGAGGCGACCGCCCGCTGGGCCTATGAGCGGCTGGGGCCGGAACGCTTCGGCGAGACGACGGTGGCCCCGGTGTCGGTCCCCAACTTTTGGGCCGCCGAGCTGCCCCGCAGCTTCATCGTCTGCCTGCAGGACCAGGCGATGCCGCGCTGGCTGGCCGACACCGTCGCGCACCGCCTCGGCGTCGAACCGCTCAGCATCGACACCTCGCACTCCCCGTTCCTGAGCCGCCCGCGCGAACTCGCCGAACTGCTGGTGCACGCCACCACCACCGCCCCGGTCGGCCCGCTCCTCCCCGGCTGATCGGGCGCGCCCCACACCACCGCGCAACTCGGCCTACGACACCGGCGAGAATGCCGTTATCATCGAAGGGCAACTACAGCCCGCGACAGCCCCGAAGCGGTCGAGAAAACCATAACTAGCCTGCGATAATGCTGTTTCCACAGCATGTGATCTTGACCGTGCTGACGGCACCATGCTAAGCAAGTGCCCAGCAGTTACGGGACGGGACGGGCCGGTCACACCTAGGCGTTGGGAGACATGCATGAGCGATTTCGACACGATTGACTTCTTTACCGATCCCTCGCTGGTGCCCGACCCGCATCCCTACTTCGATCACCTGCGCGCCAAGAGCCCGGTGCTGCAGTTGCCGCATTACGGGGTGGTCGCGGTCACCGGCTACGAGGAGGCCGCCGCGATCTACCGGGACGCCGAGACATTCTCCAACTGTGTCGCGCTCGGCGGCCCGTTCCCGCCGCTGCCGTTCGAACCGCAGGGCGACGACATCAGCGCCCAGATCGAGGCGCACCGCAGCCAATTCCCGATGTTCGAGCACATGGTCACCATGGACCCGCCCGATCACACCAAGGCCCGCTCGCTGCTGAGCCGGCTCCTGACACCGGCCCGGTTGAAGGAGAACGAAGAGTTCATGTGGCGGCTCGCCGACCAGCAACTCGACGAGTTCCTCGCCAACGGCGGGTGCGAGTTCATCGCCGAATACTCCAAACCGTTTGCGACGCTGGTGATCGCCGACCTGCTCGGTGTCCCGCCGGACGACCACAGCCAGTTCCGCACCGTGCTGGGCGCCGACCGTCCGGGGGCCCGGGTCGGGGCGTTGGACCACGAGACCGTCGCGATCAACCCGTTGGAGTGGCTCGACGACAAGTTCTGCGCCTACATCGAGGACCGGCGCCGCGATCCCCGCGATGACGTGCTGACCGCGTTGGCGACGGCGAAATACCCCGACGAGTCCACGCCCGAGGTGATCGACGTGGTCCGCTCGGCGACCTTCCTGTTCGCCGCCGGCCAGGAGACCACGGCCAAACTGCTCTCGGCGGCCCTGCAGGTGCTCGGCGACCGGCCCGACGTGCAGGACAAGCTGCGCGAGGACCGCAGCCTGATCCCGATCTTCATCGAGGAGTCGCTGCGGATGGAAAGCCCGGTCAAAAGCGACTCCCGGCTGGTGGTCAAGTCCACCAGCCTGGGCGGGGTGGACCTGCCCGCGGGCACCGTGGTGATGGTGCTGCCCGGCGCGGTCAACCGGGATCCGCGCCGGTTCGAGAACCCGCACGAGTTCCGCCTGGACCGCAAAAACGTCCGCGAGCACATCGCGTTCGCCCGCGGCGTGCACTCCTGTCCGGGCGCCCCGCTGGCCCGGGTGGAGGGCAAGGTCAGCATCAACCGGATGCTGGACCGGATGGCCGACATCCGGATCAATGAGGACAAGCACGGCCCCGCCGATAACCGGGCTTACAGCTACGAGCCCACCTACATCCTGCGCGGCCTCACCGAACTGCACCTGAAGTTCACCCCGGTGGACTGACCCGGGTCCACCGTCCGCGGGTGGGCCCACCCGCCGCGAACGTGCGCAAAATGCCAGGCTTCGGCGCGTCAACCTGGCAGTTTGTGCACGCTCGCGGACGACGGCGAGCCGCTCAGGCCTCGATGCGCATCATGTGCGCGAACTTGCCGACGAACAGCGGCGGGTAGGCCCCGCGGCCGGCCCGGTGCATCCACACCGCGGCCGGGGCCGGATGCTCGATCCAGGCCCGGGCGCTGTGATCGTCGGCGAGCTCGTGCAGCACCAACACCTCGTGCTCGTCGTCAAAGGCCTGAAATATCCACATATTCCGAATGCCCGCCGCCCGGAACTCGGCCAGGTCGCGTCGGACCGCCGCGACCAAAGCCGGCACGTCGTCCACGGCGGCGATCGCGGCCAACACGATGTCCGGCGCGGCCGACGAGGCGGCCAGGCCGAATTTCGCGGCCTTCTCCCCGGCGAACACGGCGGGGATATCGTGCACGCCGACCGCGTCGAACCAGTCGAAGAAGATCCGGGAGCGCAGCAGGTCCACGATGGGTTCGCGGTTGTGCACGCCGATGGTCACCAGCACCCGGCCCGGGTCCCGCGTCGAGGTGTACACGCCGACGTGATGCGCGCCGATGTCGGCCAATGCCGCCTTGCGCCGCTGCAGCAGCGGCCACACCCGGCTGGGGTCGGGCACCCGGTAATCCGAGGCGATCAGCAGGGAATGACTGAACGCCTCGGCGGGATTCACCGCAGTTGCCCCTTGTCCACCTTGCCGGTGGCGTTCAGCGGTAGCTGGTCGACGAACTGCACCAGCCGCGGCACCTTGAACCCGGCCATCCGGTCGCGGCTCCAGGAGATCAGGTCCGCTTCGGAGACCGGCGCTTTGGGGACCACGAAGGCCTTGCCCACCTGGCCGAGCCGCTCGTCGGGCACCCCGATCACCGCCGCCTGCGCGACGGCCGGGTGTTCGAGCAGGAATCCCTCGATCTCCGCGGGGTAGGCGTTGAAGCCGCCGACGATGAACATGTCCTTCTTGCGCCCGACGATGCGCACCCGGCCGGCCGCGTCCATGGTGCCGATATCGCCGGTGTGCAGCCACCCGCCGTCGTCGATCGCCTCGGCGGTGGCCACCGGATCGTCGAGATAGCCCTGCATCACGTTGTAGCCGCGGACGAGCAGCTCACCGTCGTCGGCAATGCGCACCTGCACATCGTCGCACGGCGTGCCGACCGTGGTGGCGATGTCTTCGAACGAGTCGCCGCGCCGGGACGCGGTCACCGTGCCGGCCTCGGTGAGTCCGTAGCCGGTCATGATGGACTGAAACGGCAGCTCGTTGCGGATCCGGCGGACCAGTTCCACCGGGATGTCGGCGGATCCGGTGACCGCCGCCCGCAACGAGGACAGGTCGTGCTGCCCGCGGGCCGCCAGCAGCGAGTGATACAGCGTCGGCGGCCCGGGCAGCATGCTGATCCGTTCGGCCGCAATGAGTTCGGCCACCGCGTCGACGTCGAACACCCGCACCGGCAACATGGTGGCGCCGCGGATGCAGGACGCGATGGCGCCGGCCTTGTAGCCGAAGGTGTGGAAGAACGGGTTGACGATCAGGTAGCGGTCGCCTTCACGCAGGTCGGCCAGGTCGCACCAGTCGGCGTAGCCGCGCAGGTTTTGCCGATGGTTCATCATCACGCCCTTGGGCCGCCCGGTGGTCCCCGAGGTGAAGATGATGTCGGCGATATCGGTGCCGCCCACCGCGCGTACTAGCGGCGCACCGCTGGACAGGAAATCCGATTTCAGGTCGATCACCGGAACCCCGGCGGGGGCGGTGAAATCCAGCCCCAGAAAGCCCTTCTCGACCAGCACCAGCTTGGCGCCGCTGCGGCGGATCACGTCGTCGGCCTCGGTCTGCTTGAACCGCGTGTTGACCGGGACCAGCACCCCGCCGGCGGTCAGCACACCGAACGCGGCGATGATCCATTCGGCGGAGTTGGGCGCCCAGATCGCGACCCGGTCACCCTTGTCCACCCCGGCCGCGGCGAACGCCCCTGCGGCGCACCGCACCTTGTCGGCGAGTTCGGTGAAGCTCAGCCGCAGTGGGCCGTCGACGACCGCTTCGGCGTCCCCGAAGCGGTCGCCGACACTCAAGACCATCTCGGGGATGGTCTGCCAGCGGGG
The DNA here is from genome assembly GCA_002967005.1 of Mycobacterium talmoniae. Lineage (GTDB taxonomy): Bacteria > Actinomycetota > Actinomycetes > Mycobacteriales > Mycobacteriaceae > Mycobacterium > Mycobacterium talmoniae. The sequence goes on along the minus strand of PPEA01000105.1, from coordinate 4,178 downwards.
CACCTTAGACGGTGACGAGGCGACCCAGGTTGCCGCCCATGATCTTGGCCTGATCCTCGACCGGCAGGTGCTCCAGCGCCGTCACGTAGTGCGTCGGCTCGGCCAGGCCCTCCGGGTGCGGCCAGTCGGAGCCGTAGAGCACCTGGTCCACCCCGATCAGGCCGATCAGGTCGTCGATGCCCTCCTCGTAGAACGGGCTGACGTAGATGCGGTTCTTGATCTCCTCGATCGGGTTGCCCAGGAAGGCTTCCGGCGCCTTCTTGTACACCTCGGCCATGGAGTCCAGCAGCGGGAACATCCACTTCGATCCGGCCTCGACGATGCCCACCTTGAGCTTGGGGTGCCGGAACAGGGCGCCGTGGATGACCCAGGAGGCCACCGCATCCTGGATCGGGCGCCACTCGTTGAGGATCGACATGGCGTTGGTCTGGAACGGCAGCATCTCCTGGGCGGCGCCGTCCCACTCGGAGGTGTAGCGCGAGTAGCCGCTGTCCGACGAGTGCATCCCGATGAACACGTCGTACTCGACGCACTTCTCCCAGAACGGGTCGAACTCGGGCAGCGCGAACGACCGCGGGCCGCGGAACCCGGGCACCGGCGCCGGGCGGATCAGGATGGCGCGGGCGCCGCGCTTGACGCACCACTCCAGCTCCTCGATGGCCTTCTCCACGATCGGCAAGGTGATCACCGGCGTGGTGAAGATGCGGTTCTTGTAGTTAAAGCCCCAGACCTCGTCCAGCCACTGGTTCAGCGAGTGGATCAGGACGTGGATGGCGACCGGGTCGTCGCGCAGCCGCTCCTCGATCAGGCTGGCCAGCGTCGGGAACATCAGCGAGCGGTCCACGCCCAGTTCGTCCATCAGCTCCAGCCGCGGGCCGGGCTCGAAGAACGCCGGGATCGCCTTCATCGGCTCGCCGAACAGCTCCCGCTTGCTCTTGCCGTCGGGGTTGCCGAACTTGAAGTACTCCTCCCACGCGCCCGGCTTGGCGACCACCGAGAACGTCGGGTTGGGGATGTAGTTGCTGATCTGCCCGCGGACGGCGATCTTGGTGCGCCCGTTGACCTCCACGTACTGGATGACGTCTTGGTACTCCTTGGGCAGGTACTTGGTCAGCGCCTCCGGCGGCTCATAGAGGTGGTTGTCCGCATCGAACAGCGGAAACGATATGTCGACCCGATGCGAAAGCTGGCCCATGAGATTCTCCTTTTCAGTTCAGGAGAAGGTTATTCTCTTTTGGCGGATGTCGCAACGGGCTGGCCCGGTCCGGGCCGGGGTGGCGGTGTATCCGCGGGGCGTCGCGGCGCTCAGATCGGGTCGAATGCGGAGATCAGCCAGCGGCCGCCGACCTGGTCGAGGGTCACCCGATACCTCGAGGGGGTTTTGGTGGGTGCGGCCTCCCCGACGGTGACGATCTGGTCGACGAACAGCACCACCACGGCGCGGTCCGCGGTCGCCGACACCGACCCCGCCGCCGAGACCTGCGCCTTGGCCGAGACCCGCTGTTGTTTCGCGCGCGGGATGATCACGTCACGGGTGAACCGTGCAAACGAATCACGGAAGCCGCCGGTCAAGCGGTCCCCCGCCGCCCCTAGGTCCTGGTCCACCGTGTCCGGCTGATACGACAACATGGCGGTCGCGGCGTCCCTGGCCACCTGGACGGATTCGACGCGGGTGTCGGCGGCATCGCGGGCCGACGAGTCCAGCCCCTTGAGCAGGCCCGCCGCCAGCGCGAGCACCAGAGCCAGACCGGGCAGCACGCCGTAGTCCACCAGCCGTGACCAGTCGACCCGCCGTGCGGCCGGGGCGGTTTCGGTCTGCTGCACCGATTCGGTGCCCGGCGTCTCAGGCGTGTGCTCGGGGTCCCGATCATCCTCGGCGGGCGGCTCGTCCACGGCCACCGCCGGCTCGGTGGCCGGTTCCGCGAGGGCGGTTCGGCGCCGTTGTCCTTGCCGGCCTTGCGGTGTCGTCCTTTGCTCATTGCACGAACTCCACCTTCGCGACCTTCGTCGCGTCGCCCACCTTCTGCACCGTGAGCCGCATCCGCCAGGCCTGCGGTGGCTGCTCGGGCACCGCGGCGCTCGACGCGGTCACCGTCACCGCCACCACGACCTGCGCTTCGTCGCCGCTGCGGGATTCCAGCCCGGCCGCCGACACGGTGCCCACCGATTTCGACTGCGCGTCTTTCACCGCAGCGAGGTAAATCGGCGACCGCTTCGCGAAATTGTCGTGGAAGGTGCCGGTCGTCGCGGCCAGGATCCGTTGCACGTCGGCGTCGGCGTGCGTGTAGTCGACCGTGGTCAGATCCACCGCACCCTGCCGGCCCCCCTCGAGGAACAGGGCGGCGTCGGCCTGGGCGCTGCGGGACTGGTAGGTGCGGAAACCGAGCCAACCGACCAGTCCGCCCAACGCCACTACCCCGATCAGGCCGGCAACGAGGGCCGGCCGCACCCGCCCGCGTGCCCGCGTCGGCGCGGCGGGTTCCTCTTCGGCCGCAACGACTTCCGGTTCGGCGTCAGAGTCTTCGCCGGCATCCTGCGCGACCGGTGGCGTATCCACCGGCTCCGGATCCTGGGTCACCGACCCACTCGCGTCCCCGTCCGGGCTGCCGGCATCGTCGGGCATGACGTCTCCTTGTCGCGGTCCGCGGGACCGACCCCTTAGCTTGATTGCGGTTCACCCTCGAGCCGACGCAGCCAGTGCTCGACGAACGCGACCGTTTCGGCGTGCCCCGCGGTCATGCCGAGCGCCTCCTGCTCCATCACCAGCACCCGCGACACGCTGGTCATCAGCACCATCATCACCACCGCCGGGCATTCGTCGGTATCGAGGTCGGAGCGCTCGATGATGTCCGCGACCGCCTGGCACTGCTCGGCCCTCAATTGCTCGGCGTAACGCGCGATTTCGGCTTTCAGCTCCTTGCGATGGTGGGCGAGCGCAATGAACTGGGTGGTCAATGCCGTCCCCGCCGGGTCGGTGCTGAACCGCCACAACGCCCACAGGGGCTGCGTCGATTTCAATGCCCGAGCCTGCTCTTCGAGGCCTTGATCGCCGCGGCGACGAAACGCCGCCAAGAAGAGATCGTCCATGGTGCGGAAGTAGTAGTGGACCAGTTGGTGCTTGAGACCGGCCTTTTCCGCCACCCGACGGGAGCTGACGGCCGCGTAGCCCTCTTCCAACATCAACTGCTCGGCCGCGTCGAGCAGCAGGGTGCGATTCTTCGCGTCGGGTGCGCCAATGCGGCGGGGCGCCTTAACTGAGTGGGCCATGCCCGCCGTCCCGCATCATCGCCACCCTGTGCACCTCCGCCATGCTAAGCAGCTGCATAGCAGCTGTCAGCTCCTTCCCACCGACCGCCCGCCCGGTGGCGGGTTCGGCGCCGTCGACCTCTTCATCCGGTTAACCGGGGATGCTATTCTCCCAGCACGAGAATGTGAATCTCGTGGTGGGTATCCGTGGAGGTTGCGGTGAAAGCGGTGGTAACGCGCGGCGCGGTGCTGGTCACCGCGTTCGGCGTGGTCGCCTCGGGCGCGCTGGTGGCCGCGATGCCGGCGGTAGCCGACCCGCCGCAGCACCGGGTCCGCTACACCCTCAGCGCCACGCAACCCACCAAGGCCGTCATCTACTACCGGGAAGTGCAGCCGCCGAACTTCGGCGAATACAGCCACAACCCGTACCTCTACAGCCCGCGCGCCGACGCCGACGTCGGGCCGAACCGCCCGTGGATATTCGAGACGACGCTGGCCGACCCCGAGGACTGGGCGCTGGTGGTCGCCCAGAAACCCGCCCACCAACCGGAGTTGCAGGCGCCGGGGTTCGTCTGCGAACTCCGCGTCGATGACGTCGTGGTCAGCACCGACGCCGGCACCAAGGGTGTGCTGTGCTCGCTGCGTACCTGGTGAGCTGGCTCGATGAGGACGACGACCCCCGGTGCTAGCGTGAGTGGCCTTGTGCAGGCAGCAGCCAAGGACAGGAGGCGGTATGCCGTCGCGTAACTCCGCGACGTCGGAAGCCACCGACAACGATGCGGACACCACCGTCGCGGCCGAGGCCGCGACCAACTCCGATGCATTAGCGCTGGCGCTGGCCGAGGCGGAAGCCGCCGAGCCACCGCGGCGGCGGCCCGTGCGCGCGCAGAGGTGCTGCGGTTGCAGCACGGCCGCGCCGAAGAGCCGACCGA
>PPEA01001049.1 GCA_002967005.1 Mycobacterium talmoniae | reverse complement strand
CCGTCCCGGTGGCCGCGTTGTCGCCGGTCAGCAGCAGCGTGCGCAATCCGTCGCGGTGCAGCGCGGCCACCGCGTCCACCGCCGAATCCTTGACCGCGTCGACGACGCTGATCGCGCCGCACACCACGTCGCCCACCGCGACGAACACGACCGTCTCCCCGCGGGATTCACCCGCCTTGCGCGCGGCCGCGACGTCGCGGGGCAGCACCCGGCCGCGGGCGACCCACGCCGGGCGCCCCACCGTGACCGGGCCGATGTCGGTGGCCGCGGTCACGCCGTTGCCGGCGATCTCCTGAAAATCGTTGACGCCCAGCGGCGGCGGACCGGGCCGCGCCTGGGTAATGGCCCGCGCGACGGCGTGTTCGGACCGGGATTCCACCGCGGCCGCGTACCCCAGGACCTCTTCGCTGCACCAGCCGTCGCCGGCCACCACCCCGGTGACCGCGGGCTCGCCGGTCGTCAGCGTTCCGGTTTTGTCGAACACCACGGTGTCCACGGCGCGGATCGCTTCCACGCCCGGTGTCCCTTGAGGAAGATGCCCAACTGTGCGCCGCGGCCGGAGGCGACCATCATCGCGGTCGGCGTGGCCAGCCCGAGCGCACACGGACACGCGATCACCAGCACCGCCAGCGCCGCGGCCACCGCACGGTCGACGTCGCCGTCGACCGCCCACCAGGCCGTGGCGGTCAGGACCGCGATCACCAGCACGATGGGCACGAACACCGCCGACGATCCGGTCGGCCAGCCGCTGCGCGTCGGCCTTGCCGGCTTGGGCCTCCTCGACCAGCCGCGAGCAGCCCGCGAACCGGGTGTCGGGGCGACCGGCGGCGGCTTCGGCGACCAGGCGCCGTCGAGCACCA
>PPEA01001048.1 GCA_002967005.1 Mycobacterium talmoniae | reverse complement strand
ATGCCCTGGACGCAGGCTCGATGCCCTAGGCGCAGGCTCGACGCCGTCACCGCAGGCTCGACGCCGTCACCGCAGGCTCGACGCCGCTACCGCAGGCTCGATGCCGTCACCGCAGGCTGGGTGCCGCGACCGCGGTCTCGGACCCGGTACTCCCGCCAGCTGCACGATCACCGTCGGGCGTCGACGGCAGGGCCTTGAGCAGCTTTCGCATCGCCACCGCCCGGCCCCTTGGGGGAAACATCCAGAAAAACCGCGTAGCTTTTAGGGATGGCCGACAGATCCGACACGGGGTTTGTCCTCCCGCGCTCGACCCTCGATCAGCTGGAGGCGGTACCGGAGTCGCTGCTGCGCCGGCTCAAGCAGTACTCCGGCCGGTTGGCCACCGAGGCCGTGTCGGTGATGGGCGACCGGTTGCCGTTCTTCGCCGACCTGGAGGCCTCCCAGCGCGCCAGCGTGGCGCTGGTGGTGCAGACCGCCATCGTCAACTTCGCCGAATGGATGAACGACCCGCGCGGCAACGCGGGTTACACCGCCCAGGCGTTCGAACTGGTGCCCCAGGACCTGGCGCGGCACATCGCGCTGCGCCAGACGGTGGACATGGTGCGGGTCACCATGGAGTTCTTCGAAGAGGCCGTGCCGGTGCTGGCGCGCTCCGAAGAACAGGTCACCGCCCTGACCGTCGGCATCCTCAAATACAGCCGCGACCTGGCCTTCACCGCGGCCTCGTCGTACGCCGACGCCGCGGAGGCACGCGGCACCTGGGATTCGCGGATGGAGGCCAGCGTGGTGGACGCGGTGGTCCGCGGTGACAGCGGCCCCGAGCTGCTGTCCCGGGCCGCGGCGCTGAACTGGGACACCACCG
>PPEA01001047.1 GCA_002967005.1 Mycobacterium talmoniae | reverse complement strand
CGGTTGTTCAGCAGGTGGGGGACCCGCCGCGTCCAGGCCAAGAATTCGGCCAGCCGGTCCCGGTAGTCCGCGACGGCCCGCACGATCACCAGGTCGGCGTCGCGGACCTCGGGGTCGTCCCAGGATCGCCACCGTGCGTGCAGGCCGCGCTTGCGCAGCCCGCCGACCAGTCCGGCGTCGTCGGGGTCGCCCTCGGGCGACCGGGCGCACCCGGCGAGCACGATCCGAGGGTGAAACGCGTCCGGCCGGGCCAGCTTCATACCCGGCGATGATATTGATCCGCCGCGACGCCGTCACGCGCGGCGACGGCCAGCCCTCTAAATTGGTCAGCATGCACGCTATCCAAGTCACCGAGCACGGCGGTCCGGATGTCCTGAGCTATGTGACAGTGCCGCAGCCCACCCCCGCGGCCGGTGAGGTGCTGATCAAGGCCGACGTCATCGGCATCAACTTCATCGACACCTACTTTCGGTCCGGGCTGTACGCCCGGGACTTACCGTTTGTGGTCGGCACGGAAGTGTGCGGCACGGTGGCCGCGGTCGGCGACAATGTGGCCGCGCTCAACGTGGGTGACCGGGTGGTCACCGCCAGCGCCGCCGGCGCGTATGCGGAATTCTGCACCGCGCCCGCCGATTTCGTCGCGTTTGTGCCCGACGGGGTGGATTCCGCGGCGGCCGCCGCCGTGCTGCTCAAGGGGATGACCACCCACTACCTGGTCAAGTCGGTGTATCCGGTGCAGCCGCGGGACACGTTGCTGGTGCACGCCGGCGCGGGCGGTGTCGGGCTGCTGCTGACCCAGTGGGCGACGTCGCTGGGTGCGCGGTGATCACCACGGCGCCACCCGGCGAAGGCGGAGCTATCGCGG
>PPEA01001046.1 GCA_002967005.1 Mycobacterium talmoniae | reverse complement strand
CACCAGCGCGACGGTGCGGGCCCGGTGATCCGGCGGCGGCGGTGGGGCGGGCGGGGTGATGATCCTGCTCTGCGCGCCCGGGGGCAGCCGCTGTCCGGTGGGCACATCGAAGGTCAACGCCGCCACCGGGTCCACCACCCCGTAGCCCACCTGGTTGTCGACGCCGCGGGGCGGATTGTGCGCGGTCTGCACGATCCGGGTGATCACCTGATGCGCCGACAGGTCGGGGAATTTCGCGCGCACCAGCGCGGCCACCCCGCTGACATAGGCGGCCGAGAAACTCGTCCCCCAAAACGGCATGGTTTTGTCGCCGGGCCGGATCGGCGGGTAGGCGTTGACCGGGCCACCGGTCTGCGGGGACAACCCCATGATCCCGACACCGGGGGCCGCGGCGGCCACCCACGGACCGGCCAGGCTCTTGCTGATCGGTGCACCCGCGTTGTCGACCGCGCCGACCGACAGCACGTAGTCGGCGAACCACGACGGCGACGACACCGTCTTGACCTGGTGCCAGTCCCGCGGGTCGGACGGATCCAGCGGGTCAAAGGACGGGTTCTGCGCGCACTCGTCTTCGCCGTCGTTGCCGGCCGCGGCGACGATCACCGCATCCTTGACGATGGCGGCATACCAGACGGCGGCGCCGATCACCCCCTGATCCAGCGGGTCGGCGACCGGCACGCACGAGGTGACGCTGACATTGATCACCTTGGCGCCCAGGTTGGCCGCGTGCACGATGGCGCTGCCCAGGGTGGCGACGGTGCCCGCCTTTTTGCGGGCCTGGGTGTCGCCGGGGCCGGGGTTGACCAACTCGTAGGCACGGGAGGACTGCCGGATGGAGATGAGCACCGCGTGCGGCGCCATCCCGGCCG
>PPEA01001045.1 GCA_002967005.1 Mycobacterium talmoniae | reverse complement strand
GGCCATCCCGACCCCCAGGGCGACGGCCAACTCGATCACGATCGTCGCGTCGCGGCCCAGGTTGTAGTTGACGTGGCCCTTGAGCGTGACGCTGGCGGCCATCACCGCCAGGCCGGTCAGCATCCCGCCGACCGAGCCGAATTGGATCGCCGCCGACACCGTGGCGTTGGTGGCCCACAACGTCGTCGGCCAGGACTGGTTGCTCAGCGCCCACGCCCGCGAGGCCACCACGTCGGTGGACAACACCAGCGCCACCACCACCGCGAGCTCGGCGAGCACCCAGGCCGGCCGGCGGCCGAACCCCCGCAGGTAGGCGACCGCGCAGGCCGCGCTCCAGCCGATCAACACCGCGAACAGCAGCCAGGCCAGCAGCGGCCGCTGCAGATCCGAGTTGACCGCGATCTGAAACCCCAGCGCGTACACGCAGCTCAGCAGCCGGAACACCTGCGCGGCCCGCCACAGCGGCGCCGTCGGGTCAGGCCCGCGATCCGCCAGCATGGGCAAAGCATAAGGGGCCGGGCGGGGCCGTCGGCGCAGATGATTTAGTGGTCCCCATGAAGCAGTTTGCCGCCATGTTCGTCTCCCTCACCGGCGCCGTCCTCACCGTCAACGGGTACCGGCCGGTGACCAAACGGGGCTACCCGTCGCTGTATGCGTTCGCGTTGGGGTTGTTCGCCAGCGAGCTGCCGCTGCAGCTCATCGCCGCCCAGTCGGCGGCGCTGTCCCTGGTGTCGCGGCGGCTGTCGCCGCGGGTCCGGCGCTTCACCTGGCTGGTGAGCGTCCTGTCCTGGCTGGGGCTGCTCGGGCTGCACCGCGCCGGGCGCGCGTCCAATGCGCCGCTGACGGCCGCGCTGGATGCCGAACTGGGC
>PPEA01001044.1 GCA_002967005.1 Mycobacterium talmoniae | reverse complement strand
AGCCGGTGGGGTGGCCCCTGATCGGGATCGACGACGCCCACCTGCTCGACGACGTCTCCGCGGCGGTGCTGCACCACCTGGTGCTCTCCCACGCGCGCCGGTGGTGCTCACCCTGCGCAGCGGCGCGGCGGCGCCCGACGCCGTGACCGCGCTGTGGAAGGACAGCTACCTGCCGCGAATCGACCTGCAACCGCTGTCGGAGGCCGAGACCACCGACTTACTCGAGGCGGTGCTCGGCGGGCCGGTGGAAGGCCTGAGCGCACACCGGCTGTGGGAGCTGAGCCGCGGGGTGGTGCTGTTTTTGCGGCATCTGGTCGACCAGGAGCGCGCCGCGGACCGGCTGCACGCCGAGCACGGAGTGTGGCGCTGGTCGGGGTCCGGACCTGACCTGTCCTCGCCGCTGGCCAGCCTCATCGAGACACAGATGGGGGCGCTGCCCGGCCCGGTCGGCCGGGTGGTGGACCTGCTGGCGATCGCCGAGCCGCTGGCCGTTGACGAACTGATGTCGCTGGTCAGCAGGCGGGCCGTCGAACAAGCTGAAACCCGCCGGCTGATCACCGTCGAGACCGGGGGCCGCGATGACCTGACCGCGCGGCTGGCGCATCCGCTCTACGGCGAGCTGCGCATGGCCCGCACCGGGCAGCTGCAGCGGCGGCGGCTGCGCGGCCAGGTGGCGGCCACGCTGGCCAAAACCCCGGATACCGGCGCTGAACGCACACTGCGCCGCGCGATGCTCACGATCGACTCCGACCTGCCGCCGGAACCGGCGCTGTTCACCGCCGCCGCCCAGATCGCGTTTCTGCTCTCCGACATGGCGTCGTGTGAGCGGCTCGCCGGGGCCGCCCTCGAGGCGGGCGGCGGCGGCTTCCC
>PPEA01001043.1 GCA_002967005.1 Mycobacterium talmoniae | reverse complement strand
GAACACCTCCCGCCAGGCCGCCCGGGCGGCGTCGCGGTCGCGGTCGGCCAGCCAGCCGACAAACCGGCGATACGCCACCGGCGCGGGCAGTCGCTGCCCGGAGTAGCCGGCGAAGATTTCCTGCAGCACGATCGGCAGCGACCAGCCGTCGAGCACGATGTGATGGAAGGTCAGCACCAGCCGGTGCCGGTCGTCGGCGACGCGGATCAGGGTGGCCCGAAACGCCGGTGGGCCGTCGAGGTCGCTGACCGCGGCGCGTTCGGCGGCACACAGCCGCTCGATCTGGTCATCGGTGTCGAGCTCGGCGTAGCGCCACGGCGCCACCGGGTCGGCGGGGATGATCTGCACCGGCTCGGCGAACTGATCGCGGAAACGGGCGACCAGGTGGGGATGCCGGTCGACCACCGCCTGCACCGCCTCCCGCAGCCGATCCGGCTCCAGCCCACCGGCGACGGTGAGGGCCAGCTGCATGGCGTAGATGTCGTCGTCGTGGTCCGGCGCGGTGTGGCTGTGAAACAGCAGGCCCTGCTGCAGCGGGGTCAGCGGCAACACATCGGCGATCCGATGGTCCTGTTGCAATTCGTCGAGTTGCTGCTGGCTCAACCGGGCCGGGGCGATATCGGACGGGGTCAACCCACCCCCACCGGCGCGCACGTGCGCGCAGATCCCGGCCAGGGCCTCAAACCACAACCGGCTCAACCGCTCGGCCTGGGCCTGCCCCAACGCCGAGGGCGCCCACAGCCATTCGGCCTGCAACTGCGCCCCGGTGTCGGTGTCCAGGGTGGCGGCGTGAGTTCCACGGTGTGCGGCAACGGGATCGGCACCGCGGCAGCCGGTGCCGGTGAGGGTCAAGCCGTCCGGACCGATCCGCCACAGCGTGCGCGGAC
>PPEA01001042.1 GCA_002967005.1 Mycobacterium talmoniae | reverse complement strand
CGCCGCGGCGGTGCGGCAGGCGGTCGCCGCCGCCGGCTATGTCGAGCCGAGCATCAGCACCACCCATGCCGCGGCCGGCGCCGGCTAGCCCTGCTGAAATCGACGCGAAAATTGCCAGTCAACCCGTGAATCGGGGGGTTGCGCGCCATATGGACGTCGATCTCAGCAGCGCCCGGTCGCGGCGGTACGTTCCACACGCGCCCGGAACCCCGATTGTCGCTCAGACGCGGACGCACAGCCATATGCCTCCGCCGCAGGGGCTCCTGTGGCCACTGTGAATGGAGCCGGCCGGCGCCGAAATTCGTGCAGCCCGGCACGCAACACCGTGCCACGCTTAACGGGTGTATCCGCCGCGCCAGTCCCCGGGCGTCCTCGCGGTGCGCATCGTCACCGGGGTGGTGGGCGGTGCGGCGGCGTTACTGTGGCTGCTGCTGGCGTTCGCGGTGCTCAGCTCGCGCTTCGACACCAACCCGGCCGGCGATCCGCACGGCTACGTCTTGCTGTTCGGCACGTTGATGTCGGTGCCCGTGGGCGCGGTGTGCGCGGCGACGCTGCCGTTCGCGTTCCCCCGGCAGCGCTGGCCGTTGGGCTTCGCCGTCGTGGTCCCCGCGTTCGTGGTCGGCACCGTGCTGCTGTTCGCCGCGTTCCTCACCGCGCACTAGGTCAGATCATCTCGCTGCGGGTCAACCACCGCATCACCGGCCACCCGATAAACACCGGCAGCCAGCAGGTCAGCACCCGATACAGCAGCACCGACGGCACCCCCACCGCCGCGGGCACGCCGAAGGCGGCCAGCCCACCGATCAGGGCGGCCTCCACCGCGCCGACCCCGCCGGCGCTGGGCGCCGCCGAGGCTAGCGTGCCGCCGACCATGGTTACCACGGTGAC
>PPEA01001041.1 GCA_002967005.1 Mycobacterium talmoniae | reverse complement strand
GCGGCGCGGCCGGTCGTCGCGCCAGCGCCGCAACACCCGGCGCCACCAATCCCCCGCGGTCGGCCTGTTCGACTTCGCAGCGGGCCAGCTGCCCGGCGCCGTCGCTGAACACCACCTGCTCACCGCGGCGAATGCGCCGCACGATGGTGGCGTGAAAGGCCTCTTCCTCGTCGCGAATGGCGGCCAGCCCCCCGACGTCGGGCAGGTCGTCGACGTAGAACAGGCCCGCCACCGTCAGCGTCCGGTGAACGTCTCGCGCAGCCGGCTGAACAGCCCGCTGCTGGCGGAGCTGTGCGTCGACCGGACCTCGGCGGTGTCGCGGCTGCGCCGGCTCTTCAGCTCGCGCAGCAATTCGGTGTCGCGGCCATCCAGCCGGTCGGGCACCACCACCTCGACGTGCACGTGCAAATCGCCGCGCACCCCGGAGCGCAGGTGCGGCATGCCGTGGCCGCGCAGCGTGATCACCGAGCCGGGCTGGGTGCCCGGCGCGACGGCGATCTCGGTGAGCCCGTCCAGGATGGCGTCCACCTTGACCGAGGTGCCCAGCGCCGCGTCGACCATCGGCACCGAGATGGTGCAGTGCAGGTCGTCGCCGTCGCGGACGAAGATGTCGTGGGCCTGCTCGTGCACCTCGACGTACAGGTCACCGGCCGGGCCACCGCCCGGGCCCACCTCGCCCTGGGCGGCCAGCCGGACCCGCATACCGTCGCCGACCCCGGCCGGGATCTTCACGCTGATCTCGCGGCGCGCCCGCACCCGGCCGTCGCCGCCGCACTGATAGCAGGGGTCGAGGATGACCTCGCCGACACCGCGGCACGTCGGGCACGGCCGCGACGTCATCACCTGCCCCAGCAGCGAGCGCTGGACGCTTTGCACCTCCCGCGGCCC
>PPEA01001040.1 GCA_002967005.1 Mycobacterium talmoniae | reverse complement strand
CGGCGCGCACCTCGGCGTAGTCACGCACCCGGCGCAGCAGCCGGTTGGCGATCCGCGGGGTGCCCCGCGAGCGGCGAGCCACCTCGGAGGCGGCGTCCGCACCCAGTTCGATGCCCAGGATGCCGGCCGAGCGGGCCAACACCCGCTCCAGCTCGGGCGGCTCGTAGAAATCCATGTGCGCGGTGAAGCCGAACCGGTCCCGCAGCGGGCCGGTCAGCGCACCGGACCGGGTGGTGGCCCCGACCAGGGTGAACGGCGCCACCTCCAGCGGAATCGAGGTCGCCCCGGGGCCTTTGCCGACGACGACGTCGACCCGGAAGTCCTCCATCGCCAAATACAGCATTTCCTCGGCGGGCCGGGCGATGCGGTGGATTTCGTCGATGAACAGCACGTCGTGTTCGACCAGGTTGGACAGCATCGCCGCCAGGTCGCCGGCGCGTTCGAGCGCCGGACCCGACGTCACCCGCAGCGAGGAGCCCAGCTCGGCGGCGATGATCATCGCCAGCGAGGTCTTGCCCAGGCCGGGCGGTCCGGACAGCAGGATGTGGTCCGGGGTGCCGCCCCGGTTTTTCGCGCCCTCGATGACCAGCTGCAACTGTTCGCGCACCCGCGGTTGGCCGATGAACTCCCGCAGCGAGCGGGGCCGCAGGCTGGCGTCGATGTCGCCCTCGCCGACGGTCAGCGCCGGGGTCACCTCGCGGTCCTCGGGCTCGCTCATGTCTTCTTGCCCAGCAGGCTCAGCGCCGCGCGCAGCGCGCTGGACGTGGTGGCGCCGTCCTCGGCGGCCAGCACCTTATCGGTGGCCTCCTCGGCCTGCTTGGCCGCGAACCCCAGACCCACCAGGGCTTCCACCATCCGGGCCGCGCACCGCGTGGCCGTTGACGGCGGGT
>PPEA01000104.1 GCA_002967005.1 Mycobacterium talmoniae | reverse complement strand
CAGCAGCACCGCGGCGTTGCTGCTGTCGGTCAGCGGCAGATCACGGCTGACCACCACGACGCGTTCCACCGCACCGCCGCCGCTCAGCGCGGCGCGGCCGGCCTCCACGGCCAGCGTGATGGCGTCTTCGTCGTCACCGGCCTGCCGGTGCTGGGGGGTTCCCCAACACGGCAGGTAGGTGCCAACGGCGGCGACGTAGGGCATCGGGTTCCTGCCTCAGGTGACCGCGCCGGCGGCTTTGAGTTCGATGATGCGGTCCCAGTCCAGGCCGAGTTCGGTCAGGATCTCCTCGGTCTGCTCGGCGAAGCCGGGGGCCGCCGCGGTGGCCGGGGCGGCGACGTCGAACTGCACCGGGTTGGCGACCAGTTCGAGTTCGCCGGCCTGCACCAGGTATTCGTTGGCGCGGATCTGGGCGTCGTCGGCGGCTTGCAGGGTGTCCTGCACCGGCGCCCACGGCCCGGACAGCGTCGCGAACCGTTCGCTCCACTCGGCCAGGGGGCGCTTGGCCATCGCCGTGGTGAGGATCTGCACCGCCTCGGCGGTGTTGGCGGCGATGTCTTCGGCGGTGCCGAACCGCGGGTCGTCGGCGAGATCGTCGAGGTCCATGTGCCGGCAGACGTCGGCCCAGAACTTGGTCGGCTGCATCATCACCAACGAGATGTATCGGCCATCGGAGGTAGGGTACAACCCCACCAGCGGGTTGATCGGCGAGCCGTGCACGCCCGGGGCGGGGGCTTCCAGCCGCTCGCCGAGGTGCGTGGTCAGCGCCACCGTGTGCCCCATCGCCCACAGCCCGCTGCCCAGCAACGAGACGTCGACCACCGACGGTTCGCCGGTGCGTTCCCGTTTCAGCAGTGCCGCCGCGATCCCGCCGGCCAGGTTGGTGCCGGAGATGGTGTCGCCGTAGGCCGGTCCGGGCGGCCCGATCATGCCCTCGGTGCCGGGCGGGGTGATGGTGGCGGCGGTTCCGGCGCGACACCAGAACGCGGTCATGTCGTAGCCACCCTTTTCGGCTTCGGCGCCGCGCGGCCCCAGCGCGCTGCCCCGGGCGTAGACGATCGACGGGCTGACCGCCCGGATGTCGTCGACGTCGATGCCGAACTTCTTGCGGTGCCCGGGCAGGAAACTCGTCAGGAACACATCGGAGCGCCGCGCCAGTTCCAAGAGCACCTCCCGGCCCTCCGGCACCGACATGTCCAGGCCGATGCTGCGCTTGGCGCGGTTGGCGTGCTCGATATTCGGGTTCGGGTCGCCCTCGACCCGCAGCATGCCGGTCTGCCGCAGCCCGCGTTGCGGGTCGCCGGTCACCGCATGCTCGACCTTGATGACGTCGGCGCCCCATTCGGCCAGCACCGCACCGGCCGACGGGACGAACCCGTACATCGCGACTTCCAGGACGCGGATGCCGTCCAGCGGCTTCATCCGGCGTCTCCGACTACCGGCGCGGCGAACGTCTTGCGCTCCAGGAACTCCTCCAACCCGGCCACCCCCATCTCCCGGCCGATCCCGGACTGCTTGTAGCCGCCGAACGGGGCGTCGGGGCTGAAGTAGTTGCCGCCGTTGATGGAAAACGTGCCGGTGCGGATCCGGCGGGCCACCGCCAACGCCCGGTCGGCGCTGCCGAAGATCGCCCCGGACAACCCGTAGATCGAGTTGTTGGCGATCCGCACCGCGTCGTCGTCATCGTCGTAGCCGATCACCGCCAGCACCGGCCCGAACACTTCTTCCTGGGCGATCTCGGCGTCCGGGTCGACGTTGGTCAGCAGCGTCGGGGTATAGAAGTAGCCCGGGTCCACCTTCTCGCCGCCGGTGACCAAGCTAGCTCCAGCGGCGACGGCCCTTTTCACCATGGCGTCGACCTTGTCGCGCTGCTTCTCGCTGATCAGCGGACCCATGTAGGTTTTCGGGTCGGTCGGGTCGCCGTAGCGCACGTGGGAGAAGTTGGCCTTGACCAGCTCGACGATCTCGTCGTGGTGGCTGTTGGGCACCAACAGCCGCGACGTCAGCGCGCAACCCTGCCCGGCGTGGGTGACCATGGAAAACGCCGAAAACACCGCCGCGGTGTTGAAGTCGGCGTCGTCCAGCACGATCGCCGCCGATTTGCCGCCGAGTTCCAGGAACACCCGCTTGAGGGTGTCGCTGGCGGCGGCCATGATCGCGCGGCCGGTCGGGGTGGAGCCGGTGAACGTGACCATGTCGACGTCGGCGCTGGTGGTCAGCGCGGCACCGACATTGGGGTCCGAGGAGCTCAACACATTGACCACCCCGGACGGGATGTCGGTGTGGTTGGCGATGATTTCGCCGAGCGCCAGCGTGATCAGCGGCGTGTCCGGGGCGCCCTTGAGCACCACCGTGCAGCCGGCGGCCAGCGCGGGCGCAGCTTGGCCAGCGCCAGCTGGTTGGGATAGTTGTAGGCGATGATCGCCGCGACGACGCCGGCGGCCTCTTTCTCCACCCACCGGTGGTGTTGCATGCCGCGGCTTTCGATGTTGCCGAGGTCCTCGGTCAGCGGGTAGCCCTTGAGCAGATCGGCGTAGTAGCGCACGATCTCGATCGGCTGGTCCAGCTGGGCGCCCTGGGTCAGCGCGGGGGTGGCGCCGACTTCGGCGATCGTCAGCGCGGCAAGCTCGTCGCGCTGGGCGACCAGCGCCTGGTGCAGCTGCTCGAGGCACCGGATCCGCAGATCGACGTCGGTGGCCCAACTGGTGGTGTCGAACGCGCGGCGCGCCGCCGCGATCGCCGGCCTGGGCCTGCTCGACCCCGGCGTCGGGCGCGTACCCCAGCACCTCGCCGGTCGCGGGATTGAGCGAGGCGAACACCGCATCCGCGGCGACCAGCCGGCCATCGATCAGCAACCGCCGGTCCACAGCTTGCTCAGCGGCGGTTGCTCCGTCCGCCCGCTGCTGACCACCCGCGATGGTCGCCGCCGTGCCCTGCGCGCCCATTCAATCTCCCCTCGGTTGGATAATCGCGTTCTCATCTCCGGCGAATCTTACATACCGACAACGAGAACACAAGACAAATCGCAAAACCGTCTGACCTGCGCATCCGGCACAGAATTGACCCACGAGTCAACTTTTCCGCAGCTGGGAGCCGTTCCGCTCGAACCTTGCCAGAACCACAAGTATGAGAGTATGGTTCTCATATTCGGAAGGGAGATTCTTTGTGACTGAGACGGCCCGCGCGTGAGGACAGCTGTCGTGACCGGGGGCGCCTCGGGCATCGGCGCGGCCGTCGCCCACCGATTGCGCGCCGACGGCCACCGGGTGGCCACCATCGACCTCAAACCCGGCGAAGCCGAGCTGTCGTTTGCCGCCGACGTCACCGACCGCGCCGCGGTGGACGCCGCGCTGGCCGACATCCGGGAGCAGCTGGGGCCGGTCACCATCTTGGTCAACGCCGCCGGGCTGGACGGTTTCAAGAAGTTCAGCCACATCACCTTCGAGGATTGGCAGCGGGTCATCGACGTCAACCTCAACGGGGTCTTCCACACCATCCAGGCGGTGCTGCCCGACATGGTGGAGGCCGGGTGGGGCCGCATCGTCAATATCTCGTCGTCGAGCACGCACTCCGGCACCCCGTACATGGCGCATTATGTAGCCGCCAAATCGGCCGTCAACGGCCTCACCAAGACGCTGGCCCTGGAATACGGGCCGGCCGGCATCACGGTCAACGCGGTACCGCCGGGTTTCATCGACACCCCGATGCTGCGCAGCGCCGAGAGCCGCGGCTTTCTCGGTGACGTCGAAGCCAACATCGCCAAAACCCCGGTGCGCCGCATCGGCAAGCCGGAGGACATCGCCGCGGCGTGCGCCTTCCTGGCGTCCGAGGAGGCCGGCTACATCACCGGTCAGATCCTGGGCGTCAACGGCGGCCGCAACACCTGATGACATACCAAAGGGTGCACTAACGAAAGGAACAGCTGTGGGACGCGTTGCGGGCAAGGTCGCATTCATCACGGGGGCGGCGCGTGGTCAGGGCCGCAGCCATGCGGTGCGGCTGGCCGAAGAGGGCGCCGACATCATCGCCGTCGACCTGTGTCAGGACATCGAGACCATCGGCTATCCGATGGCGCGGCCCGAGGATTTGGAAGAGACCGCCAAGCTGGTGGAGAAGACCGGGCAGGGCATCGTCACCGCGCAGGCCGATGTGCGCGACGCGGCGGCACTGAAAACCGCGCTGGAGACCGGGCTGGCCGAGTTCGGCAAGCTCGACATCGTCGTCGCGCAGGCCGGGGTGGCCGGCATGAAGGGCGAGCCGCCGCTGCAGGCCTGGACCGACGTCATCAACACCAACCTCGTCGGCACCATCAACGGCATCCAGGTCGCGCTGCCGCACTTGGGTGAGGGCGCCTCGATCATCGCCACCTCGTCGGCGGCGGCGTTGATGGACGCCCACCAAAAGGCCAACCCCGGCAACGACCCGGGCGGGATGGCCTACATGACCTCCAAACGCTTGATCGCGCAGTACGTGCACGACCTGGCCACCGAAGTCGCGGTGCGCGGGATCCGGGCCAACGTCATCCACCCGACCAACTGCAACACCGACATGCTGCAAAGCGAGCCGATGTACCGGTCGTTCCGCCCGGACCTGGAGCACCCGACCCGCGCCGACGCCGAACCGGTGTTCTACGTGCAGCAGGCGATGAAGGTGCCGTTCATCGAGCCGGAGGACATTTCCAACGCCGTGCTGTGGCTGGCCTCCGACGAGGCCCGGTACGTGACCGGGATGCAGTTGCGGGTCGACGCCGGTGGCTATTTGAAGTGGTACGACTACCACGTCTGAGAAATTTAGGAGCGGCACGATGAAGGTATGGGTTGACTCAGAACGGTGCCAAGGGCACACCTTGTGCTCGATGATCGCCCCCGAGTCCTTTGTGCTCGACGACATCGACGGCCACTCGTCGGCGGTGAACGAAATCGTTCCGGCGGATCAGGAGGCGGCGGTGCGCGAGGCCGCGCAGTCCTGCCCGGAGCAGGCGATCAATCTCGAGGAGGACGCACCGTGAGTGTTGACGACATCGTCGCCGACAACGATCGGAAAAAACAGCGCTACTACTTCGATCGGCACACCCCGGAGTACCGGCTGCAGTTCGAAAAGATCACCGAGGAGATGCACGCCCGGTGTCCGATGGCGTGGACGGACACCTACGACGGGCACTGGGTGGCCGCCGGCAGCAAAGAGGTCTTCGAGCTGGCGCGCTGCCCGCACGTGTCCAACGATCACGACCTCACCGGGGAACGCAACGGGTACAAGGGAATTTCGATCCCCACCGCACAGCGGGCCAGCTACGTTCGGGGCGGCATCCTGGAAATGGACGACCCGGAACACCGGACCTACCGCAACGTGCTCAACCCGTACCTGTCACCGGCCGCGGTCAAGCGGTGGGAGCCCTTCATCCACGAGATCGTCCGCGCCAGCCTCGACGAGAAGATCGAAACCGGCCAGATCGACTTCGTCGACGATCTGGCCAACATCGTGCCCGCGGTGCTGACCCTGGCCATGATGGGGATCCCGCTGGAGAAGTGGGCGATCTACAGTGAGCGACGCACGCCGCGGTCTACACGCCCGAGCACTCCCCCGATGCGGCACGGGTCGCCGAGATGCACCGCCAGATGGGCATCGACCTGATCACCCACATGAACGAGATCCGGGAGAATCCGAGACCCGGGATTGTCAACGGGCTGCTGCAGGCCCGCATCGACGGTGAGCCCGCCCCCGATCTGGAGATCTTGGGCAATCTCGGCCTGGTCATCGGTGGGGGTTTCGACACCACCACGGCCCTCACTGCCCACTCGCTGGAATGGCTGTCCGAGCATCCCGACGAGCGTAAGCTGCTCAGCCGCCAGCGCGATACCCTGCTCAACCCGGCCACCGAGGAATTCCTACGCTACTTCACGCCCGCTCCGGGTGACGGGCGCACCATCTCGGCGGATGTCGAGGTCGAAGGCACCCAGTTCAAGGAGGGTGAGCGGCTGTGGATCTCGTGGGCGATGGCCAACCGGGACCCGGCGGTGTTCGATGAACCCAACCGAATCATCCTGGACCGCAAGGGGAACCGACACTTCAGTTTCGGTATCGGCGTGCACCGTTGCGTCGGCTCCAACGTGGCGCGCACGGTGTTCAAGGCGATGCTGACTGCGGTGCTGGACCGGATGCCGGACTACCGGTGCGTCCCGGAAGGCACCGTGCACTACGACACCATCGGCGTCATCCAGGGCATGCGGCACCTGCCGGCGACCTTCACCCCGGGCCCGCGGCTGGGCCCGGGCCTAGACGAGACGTTGGCGAAGCTGCAGCGCATCTGCGATGAGCAGCAGTGCGCCCGCCCGATCACCGAGCACAAGGACGCGGTGGTGATTTAGCGCGAGCAGACGCAAAAGCCCCCAAACAACGGCGTTTTGGGGGCTTTTGCGTCTGCTCGCGCCAACTGCATCCATGCCCGCGGACGTACAATGAGCCGACGATCTATACAACGGAGGCTGCGCGTGCCCAGCTACGTGATGAAGGTGTCGCGGAACGGCCAGGTCTCGATCCCAGCCGGTGCTCGCGCTCGTTGGCAAACGGACCGGGTCGTGGTAGTGGACCTCGGCGACCGATTGGTGATGCGTCCGCTGCCGGAGGACCCAGTAGGCGACCTCATCGGTAAGTATCCGCGACGCCCCAGCACCAACGAGGCTCGCCGTCACGCTCGGGCTGACGACATCGTCGCCTCCAAGCAGCGCAAGCGGACTTGACCGTCGTCGGCGCCTACGCCGTGCTCGCTTTGTTGAAGAGCGAGGGCCCACCGCGAAACCAGTGCGTTCGTGGCTGTGCGGTTTCATACGCCAGACGTGCATATCGCGTATCAAACCGCACAGTCGGCGCGATCTTCATCAGCCCCGCGGCAGGCCCAGCACCTGTTGGGCGATGATGTTGCGGTGGATCTCCGAGGTGCCGCCGGCGATGGTGCCCGAGAAGCTGCGAGCATGCCGCTCGAACCAGCTGGCGAAGTAGCTGTCTAAGTTCATCGGCGCATACGGCCCCGAGTTCGCCGGGTGGGCCAGGCCGTCGACGCCGGCGGCCGACAGCGCGTACCCCGAGGCGAACATCTCCGCTTCCGAACCGAGCAGCTTGAGCACCGACAGCGCGGGCACGTCCTCCTCGCCGCGCGCCGCCCGGGCCAACGCCTTCGACCCGAGCAGGCGCAGCGCCTGATAGTCCATCAGCGCGGTGGCGTACTGGTCGCGCTGCAGCGCGCCGTGCGGACGGAAGTCGGCGATGATGTTGTCCAGCCGGTCGGCGAAACCCAGCCACATCATGGTGCGCTCGTGCCCCAATGACCCGTTGGCCACCCGCCAGCCGCCGTTGAGCGGGCCGACCAGGTTCTCCGCCGGCACCCGCACATCGGTGAAGAACACCTCGTTGAAGTCTTTGTCGTCGATGCCGCAGATGGTGGGGAACGGGCGACACACCACCCCGGGGGTGTCGGTGGGGATCAGCAACACGCTGATGCCCTTGTGTTTTGGGGCGTCGGGGTTGGTGCGGACGAAGGTGAGCAGCACATCGGCGTCGTGGGCCCCGGAGGTCCAGACCTTCTGGCCGTTGACGACGAACTCGTCGCCGTCCTGCACCGCCCGGGTGCGCAACGACGCCAAATCGGAGCCGGCGGACGGCTCGCTCATACCCAACGACGCGGTGATTTCGGCGCGCAGGATCGGTACCGCCCAGCGCTGCTTTTGCTCATCGGTACCGAACGACAGCAGCGAGGCGGCAATGATGTTCACGCCCTGCGGGTTGAAGCTGTGGTAGATGCGGCGCCGGCACAGCTCCTCGAGGTGCACGAACTGCTGCAGCAGGGTGGCGTTGCGGCCGCCGAACTCCGGCGGGTTGCCCGGCAGCAGCCAGCCGTTGTCGAACAGCAGCCGCTGCCACCGGCGCGCCCAGTCCGGCATGTGCGAGACCGACCGCGGCCGTTCCAGCGTGTCGGCTTCGTCGGGCAGGTGTTCCTCGAGGAAGGTAATGAACTCCGCGCGGAAGGCTTCGACGTCGGGATCAAACGTGAGCTGCAAGGTGCTCCTCGGCAATCATGGCGCGATGTTCGGCCGCGCCGCCGAGCATCAGCTCGCCGGCCTTGGCGCGCTTGAGCGCAAACTGCAGATCGTTCTCCCAGGTGAACCCCATCGCCCCGAACAGCTGCAAGCCGTGCCGGAACACCACCGACTGGCACTCCCCGGCGGCCGCCTTGGCCATCGCGGCGGCCATCCGCCGCCGCGGGTCGTCGGCGGAAATCGTCAGCGCCGCAAAATACGCCAGCGCCCGGGCCCGCTCGATGGCCACGTGCATATCCGCCGCTTTATGCTGCACGGCCTGGAACGACCCGATCGGCACCCCGAATTGCTGGCGGCTGCGCACGTGCTCCAGCGCCAGGTCGAGGATCCGCTGGCAGGCGCCGACCATGGTGATCGCCATCCCGGTCAGCGCCACGTGCCGGGCCCGTTCGACGTCGACCGCCACCCGGGCGCTGTCGGGGATCCGCACCCCGGCAAACGACACGTCGGCGACGTGCAGCGTCGGGTCGAAAACCGAGCTGCGCCGCGCGGTCACCGCGGCCGCGTCGAGAAGAAACACCCGGACTCGGTGACCACCGCCAACCGATCGGCGCGGTCCCCGTCGAGGACGTGCAGCGCGGTCCCGTCCAACACCCAGCCCTCGGCGTCGCGGTGTGCGGCCACACCGCCGAACACGGCGGCCCCGACCTCGCCGGACGCCTCGTAGTGCTCGCCGGCCAGCGGGGCGAACTGGGTCATGGTGGCCAGCAGCGGTGTCGGGTCGGTGGCGCGGCCCAATTCTTCGAGCACGATCGCCAACTCCACCGCGTTGGCCGGCTCGTTCAACTCCAGCCAGCCCAGGTCGACGTAGACCTTCCAGAGCGGGCTGGTGTCGGCACCCTCTTCGGCCACACTGCGGACCGGCGAGGGCGGGCACTGCTTGCCCACCACGTCCCGCACCGTGTCCTGCCATAGTCGCTGATCGGCGTCGAACTCCAGCAGCATCGCGGTCACCTCCTTCACGGCTCGCTAGGAGAATAACATTCTCATTAACGGATGTAATGATCTCTCCCTGAGATAGCGTGCTGCCGCGGCACGTCCGAACCATGGTGGGCTGCGGAGCGCGACTGCCAGCGGCGTCTCGGACACCCAAAGAGGAGAACAGTATTCTTGCAAACCAAGAACAGAGCTATACACTGGATGTCAGTCTGCGGGCGAGGCTGCACCGCGCGACCCGATGGCCCCGGGTCGGCGACACGGCGAAGGGCGGCGTGAATGAGAGAACACCCGGACGGCACCCGCACGCCGGTGATCGACGCCAGCGTGCACATCTTCGCCCAATCCAACAAGGACCTGCGCAGCTTCCTGCGGGAGCCGTACAAAAGTCGCGGTTTCCCCGATTACGAGATGGACTGGTACGGCGCGCCGGGCGGCGAGTACGCGCCGGGCACCACCGGACCCGACGGGCAGTACCCGGGGTCGGACCCCGATGTCGTTGCCCAGCAGCTGTTTAGCGAGCGCGGCGTCGACGTGGCGGTGCTGCACCCGATGACCCGCGGGGTCATGCCGGACCGGCACCTGGGCTCGGCGATCGCGGCCGCGCACAACGAGATCCTGGTGTCCCGCTGGCTGGAGCACGCTGAATTCGGCGAGCGGTTCCGCGGCACCATCCGGGTCAACCCGGATGACCTGGCCGGTGCGCTGCGCGAAATCGACAAGTGGAAAGACCACCCCCGGGTGGTGCAGATCGGGGTGCCGCTGCAGTCCCGCGAGCTGTTCGGCAAGCCGCAGTTCTGGCCGCTGTGGGAGGCCGCCGTCGACGCCAACTTGCCGGTGGCCGCGCACATCGAGGTGGGCGCCGGCATCGCCGCCTCGCCGACGCCGTCGGGCAACACCCGCACCTACGAGCAGTACGTCAGCTTTATGGCGTGCAACTACCTGTACCACCTGATGAACATGATCGCCGAAGGGGTATTCGAACGGATGCCCGCGCTCAAGTTCGTCTGGGCCGACGGCGCCGCGGACATGTTGACCCCGTTCATCTGGCGGATGGACACCTTCGGCCGCCCCCACCTGGAACAGACGCCGTGGGCGCCGAAGATGCCCAGCGACTACCTGCCCGGGCACGTGTATTTCGTGCAGGGCAGCCTGGACGGTCCCGGGGACACCGACTTTGCCGGGGAGTGGTTCGGGTTCACCGGCAAACAGGACATGGTGATGTTCGGCTCCAGCTATCCGCACTGGCAGTGCAACGAGCTGAACGTGCCCCGCGCCTTCAGCGCCGACCAGCGCGACCAGCTGTGCTGGCGCACCGCCAGCGAGCTGTACGGCATAGACGTTCCGGCCGCGGCGGGCGCACACTGATGAAGAGTTGCGATCAAGGGAGATCACGATGACCGTGACAGCCACAGAACGCAAACCGGCGGCCGAGCGGGTCGCCGTGCGCTGCGTGGACTCCGACGTCCACCCGGTGCCGCGGCGCGGTGAACTGACCCAGTACATCCCGGAGCCGTGGCGCAGCAGGTACTTTCTGCCCCGCAAGGTCGGCGAACAGATCTACTACGACGCCCCCGACTATGCGCACGCCTACGCGATGCGGGTCGACGCCTTCCCCGCCGACGGCGAGTTCCCCGGCAGCAGCCCGGAGCTCGCGTTCAAACAGCTGATCATGGAGGCGGGCGCCGATTACGCGATCCTGGAACCCGCCGCCTACCCGGCCCGGATCCCCGAAGCGCAGCACGCGATGTCGTGCGCGCTCAACGACTGGCAGGCCAATCACTGGCTGGACAGCCACAACAACTGGCACCAGCGGTGGCGCGGGTCGATCTGCCTGGCGATCGAAGATCCCGCCGGGGCGGTCGCCGAGATCGAGAAGTGGGCGGGTCACCCCTACATGGCGCAGATCCTGATCAAGGCCGAGCCGCGCCCGGCCTGGGGTGACCCCAAATACGACCCGATCTGGGCGGCGGCCACCAAACACGACATCACCGTGAGCTGCCACCTGTCCCGCAGCCACCACGAGGAGCTGCCGATGCCGCCGGTGGGCCTGCCCAGCTACAACCACGACTTCATGGTCACCTACTCGCTGCTGGCGGCGAACCAGGTGATGAGCCTGGTGTTCGACGGGGTTTTCGACCGGTTCCCGACGCTGCGGATCGTGCTGGTCGAGCACGCCTTCACCTGGATTCTGCCGCTGATGTGGCGGATGGACGCCATCTACGAGGCCCGCAAACCCTGGCTGGACATCAAGCGCAAACCCAGTGACTACGTCAAGGACCACATCAAGTTCACCACCCAGCCGCTGGACTACCCGGAGGACAAGACCGAGTTGACCCGGGCGTTCGAGTGGATGGAGTGCGAGAAGATCCTGCTGTACTCCTCGGACTATCCGCACTGGACCTTCGACGACCCCCGCTGGCTGGTCAAACACCTGCCCAAGGCGGCCCGCGAAGCGGTCATGTTCAAAAACGGCCTGGCCACCTACCACCTTCCCGACACGGTCCCGGCCCTCGAGGGTCAGGTGCGGGTGTTCTGAATGACCGAAGAGATCAAGCGGCCCCGGCTGGCCCAGGGCCGCGAGCACGTCGTGGCGACCGTCGACGAAATCCCGCCCGGCACCCACAAACTGGTGCCGATCGGGCATCACGGTGTCGGGGTGTACAACATCAACGGCACCTTCTACGCCATCGCGAACTTCTGCCCACACCAGGGCGGTCCGCTGTGCTCCGGGCGACTGCGCGGCCGCACCGTGGTCGACGAGACCGCACCCGGGGACGCGGTGATGGTGCGGGACCTGGAATACATCTACTGCCCGTGGCATCAATGGGGTTTCGAACTCGCCACCGGCACCACCGCGGTCAAACCCGAGTGGAGTATCCGCACCTACCCGGTCCGGGTGGTCGGCAACGACGTCCTGGTCCAGGCCTAGCACACAGGAGTATTGGTGGCCTCTGTGGAAATCAACGGCGGCAACGTCGTCTACGAAATCCTCGGCACGTCCGGCGATCTGATCGTGCTGACCCCCGGGGGTCGGTTTTCCAAGGAGATCCCCGGGTTGCGTCCACTGGCCGACGCCCTGGTCGCCGGCGGCTACCGGGTGCTGCTGTGGGACCGGCCCAACTGCGGGGCCTCCGATGTGCAGTTCTACGGGCAGTCCGAATCGCATATGCGGGCCGAGACCCTGCAGCAGCTGCTGACCACCCTCGATACCGGACCGTGCATCCTCGCCGGCGGCTCCGGTGGCGCCCGGGACTCGATGCTGACCACCATGCTGTATCCCGAACTCGTCACCAAGCTGGTGTTGTGGAACATCGTTGGCGGCGTGTACGGCACCTTCGTGCTGGGGTCCTACTACGTGGTGCCCAGCATTTTGGCGG
The DNA here is from genome assembly GCA_002967005.1 of Mycobacterium talmoniae. Lineage (GTDB taxonomy): Bacteria > Actinomycetota > Actinomycetes > Mycobacteriales > Mycobacteriaceae > Mycobacterium > Mycobacterium talmoniae. The sequence goes on along the minus strand of PPEA01000104.1, from coordinate 798 downwards.
TGCGCGGCGGCGGGGTGGAGGCGTTGCTGAACGTCTCCGAATGGAAGGAACGCATCGAAGCCAACCCGGCCAATAAGCAGCGGTTCCTCGACCTGGACCGTGACGAGTTCCTCAAGGTGATGCTGCGCTGGCTCAACGCCTTCGTGTCCAAGCCCGGCCAGACCATCCCCGGCGTGGACGACGAAATGTTCGACCGGATCACGGTTCCCACGCTGATCATCCGTGGCGGGGAAAACGACTGGGACCACCCCAAGCGGACCTCGCTGGAGGTGAGCTGCCTGATCAAGGGTTCCGAGCTGATCGACCCGCCGTGGCCGGAAGACGCCTGGGAGCGAGCCGCCGAGGACCGCGCGGCCGGAAAGGTGAAGCACTTCAACATGTTCGACACCTGGGTGCAGGCCGCCCCGGCCATCCTGGAATTCCTGGGACGCTGATGACCTCAGCCGGTGTGGATGTGGACCTCGCAGTTCAGCGACGCCTCCAACGCGGTGTGGATGCGGCTCTCGCCGACCCGCTGCAGGTCCGCCTCCCGCAACGTCACATGCACCACGTCGAAGCCGTCGGGCCCCGGCGCGCGACGGATGTCGCCGGTCAACCCGAACCCGGCCAGCACCCCGTGCACGTCGTCGTCGGTGCCCCGGCTCACGTAGGTGACCACCCCCGCCGCCGCGCGGTGTCAAACGCTTGGCGCACAGCTGCACCCCGGCCCGGGTCACCTCGTCGGCGCTGGTGCCGCCGATCAGCAGCTGCACGTGGCGTCGCCCCACCGGCATCGCCGCGACATCGGTGTCGATCACG
>PPEA01001039.1 GCA_002967005.1 Mycobacterium talmoniae | reverse complement strand
CGGCGGCCGTCGCGGTCGCCGCGCTGGACGCCGCCGCCGCGGTACAAGCCGACTGGGCGGCCACCCCGCCCCGGGAGCGCGGCGAGATCCTGCGCGCGGTGTTCGAGGCGATCACCGCCCGCGCCGACGACATCGCGACCGTGATGACCCTCGAGATGGGCAAGGTGTTCACCGAGAGCCAGCGCGAGGTGGCCTACGGCGCCGAGTTCTTCCGGTGGTTCGCCGAAGAGGCCGTCCGCATCGGCGGGCGCTACGCGCCCAGCCCCGCCGGGGGCGGGCGCATCGTGGTGACCAAGGCCCCGGTCGGCCCGTGCCTGGCCATCACCCCGTGGAACTTCCCGCTGGCGATGGGCACCCGCAAGATCGGTCCGGCACTGGCCGCGGGCAACACCATCGTCGTCAAACCGGCGCAGGAGACCCCGCTGACCATGCTGCTGCTGGCCCAGCTGATGGATGAGGCCGGGCTGCCCAAGGGGGTGCTGTCGGTGCTGCCGACCAGCGATCCGGGCGCGCTGACCACCGCGCTGCTCGATGACGGCCGGATCCGCAAGCTGACCTTCACCGGCTCCACCGGGGTGGGCCGCGCCCTGGCCAAACAGGCCTCCGACCAGCTGCTGCGGCTGTCGCTGGAACTGGGCGGCAACGCCCCGTTCGTGGTGTTCGACGACGCCGACCTCGACGCCGCGGTCGACGGCGCGATCCAGGCCAAGATGCGCAACGGCGGCGAGGCCTGCACCGCGGCCAACCGGTTCCATGTCGCCAACGCGGTCCGCGCGGAGTTCACCGACAAGCTGGTCAAGCGGATGAGGGAGTTCACCCTGGGCCGCGGCCTGGACCCGGCCGCGACGCTGGGCCCGCTGGTCAGCGCCAAGCAGCTGGCGATCGTGCAGGAC
>PPEA01001038.1 GCA_002967005.1 Mycobacterium talmoniae | reverse complement strand
GCGGAGCCCGCTCCGGGGGGCACCCGCGGTGGCTCCGGCACCGGCCGCACCGCCCGCACCGGCAGGGACACCGACCTAATTCGATCGTGGCCCGTTGAGGGCCCATTCGTTACGTTGCTGCGGTATACCCGAGAGAAGACGCAGACAGCCGCGCTGAGCGCGGCCGGATAGCAAGGGGTTCGGTATGGACATCCTGGCAGCAACCGAATATCTCGCCCGCTCAAGCACGCTGACCAGCGTCGGCTGGATCGGTTACATCATCATCGGCGCCATCGCGGGGTGGATCGCGGGCAAGATCGTCAAAGGCAGCGGATCCGGCATCCTGATGAACATCGTCATCGGTGTCGCGGGCGCGTTGATCGGCGGCTTTCTGCTGAGCTTCATCCTGAACACCGCCGGCGGCGGCTGGTGGTTCACGCTGTTCACCGCGGTCCTCGGCTCGGTGATCCTGTTGTGGCTCGTCGGGCTGGTGCGAAAGACCTAAGCGGTCCGCCGCGGCGCGCCGGTACCCGCCGGGGGCGGGGCATGATGAAGTCATGGCCTCGGGACTGACCGGCGCGACGATGAGCGCGTGGCGGGTGCGTCGACCCGGCCCGATGTCCACCGGCCCGCTGGAGCGGGTAACCACCGACATCCCCCGCCCGGCGCCGTCGGAGCTGCTGGTCACCGTGCACGCCTGCGGGGTGTGCCGCACCGATCTGCACGTCGCCGAGGGCGACCTTCCGGTGCACCGCGACCACGTCATCCCCGGCCATGAGGTGGTCGGGGAGGTCCTCGAGGTCGGCGCCGAGGCCGGCGACGAGTTCACCGTCGGCGACCGGGTGGGCATCGCGTGGCTGCGCCACACCTGCGGCAGCTGCAGCTACTGTCGCCGCGGCGCGGAGAACCTGTGCCCGGCCATCGCGCTA
>PPEA01001037.1 GCA_002967005.1 Mycobacterium talmoniae | reverse complement strand
CAGCTCGGCGCGGCCCGGAATGTCGACGGCGGCCGCCCGGGCCGCGGCGGCGGCGACGCGCTCCACGGTCAGTTCGGCGTCGAACAGCCGCAGCGCCAGCTCCCGCCGCCGACACCCGGCCACACCAACGCCGGTCGACCCTGTCCTCGATCTGGTTGTGCACCATCAGCGCGGTCTCGTTGAGCCGTGCCACCCGCACCCGCAGCCTGGTGGCGGCGCCGCTCGTCGAACCGGCCGGTGCGCACCGCGTCGGCGGCGGTGTCGACGACGGACGGCCATCCGCGCCCGCAGCGAGGCCACGGTGCGGCGCAACACCCGCTCGGGCCGGTCGGGCAGCACGTAGCTGCTCATCACGAAGCTGCACAGCGTGCCGACTGCGACCGCCACGATCAGCCACGGCAACTCGGCGGTGCCGGCTCGGAAGAACAGGGTGAAGAAGTAGGCCATGAACGCGACCATCCCCAACGCCACCCCGCGGCCGCCGAACCGGCGGATGTACACCGCGGCGAAGATGATCACCACGAACACCGCGTCGGCGGCGACGCGGTGCGGGGCCAGCACCGCCGCCGCGGTGATCGCGGCGGCAGCCGGCAGCGGCAGCAGCGCCAGGGTGATCCGCTGTTGCCGCGGATCGGGGTCGTTGACCGAGCGCGCCGACACCATCGCGATCACCGCGCCCAGCAGCGCCACCGTCAACGGCTGGTGGGTGACCCGGGTCAGCAGGTACAGCAGCCCGAGCGCGACGCCCAACGCGATCGTGGTGCGGGCCGCCAGCTGCAGCCGCAGCAGCCCGGGATCGGACTCGATCGCCCAGTTGCGGGCCCGCTCGTACAGGGCCGCGGGCGGCACCGGAGCGGCGCGGGGACTGTCCACGACCTCGTCGCGACCGGACACCCGCGCCACCTTTCGTCTGTTC
>PPEA01001036.1 GCA_002967005.1 Mycobacterium talmoniae | reverse complement strand
GCCACCGTCCGGTGAGTCCTGCCAGACCTCTTGGCGCCCGTAGGGCAGGACGTCGATCAACGCGAACATGTGGCTGAGCTGTTCGGCCCCGCGCGCTTGGTGTGCCAGGTGCGATACACCTGATCGTTGTGGCGCAGAAAGGCATTCACGGCGAACTGCCCACCCGCCGGGGCGCCGACGTCGGCGCCGAACGGACTGTTCGCGGTGGAGTACCAGGTCATCTGATTGCCGACGCGGCGCTTGTAGGCCACGGCCTCATCGATCGGGCCCTGGGTGACGACGACGAACCGGGCGTCGTAGTTGTCCAGGAACTCCAGCCGGGTGAACTGCGCGGTGAACCCGGTGCAGCCCGGACACTGCCACTGCTCACCCGGGAACCACATGTGGTGGTAGACGATGAGCTGGGACTTGCCCGCGAACACGTCGACCAAGCGCACCGGCCCGGTCTCACCGTCCAGTACATAGTCTCCCATCGCGACCATCGGCAGCCGGCGTCGTTGCGCGGCGATCGCGTCGAGCTCGCGGGTGGCCGCCTTTTCCCGGACCCGCAGCGCATCCAATTCCCGCTGCCAGGTGTCCCGATCCACGATCGGCGGCAATGCCGGGTCCGTCATGATGCCCCTCCTGGTGTTCACGCCGTCAACATTGATAATGTGGACACCGTACACTTTCTCCCGAGGGGGCTGTCAAGAGGTGACCGACACGAAGACCTATCACCACGGGGACCTGCACACCGCCCTCATCGACGCCGGCCTGGAGCTCACCCGGGCCGGCGGTCCCGACGCGCTGACCATTCGGGAAGCGACCCGGCGGGCCGGGGTGTCCCCCAACGCCGCCTACCGTCACTTCGCCGACCGGGAGGCGCTGGTGACCGCCGTCGCGACGGCCATCCAGCATCGGATGGCGGCGCGGATGCACG
>PPEA01001035.1 GCA_002967005.1 Mycobacterium talmoniae | reverse complement strand
GCGGTCCACGATGGACCGCGCCGACCGGCGGATTGGGGTAGGTGGCGCCCTTGACCTTGTCGGCCTGCTCGATCGCCAGCCCCATCGCGGCGTCGTGGCCGAGGGCCACGTTCATGGCCGCAGATGCGGGGAGGCGGCGCTGGCCTGCCGGCGCAGCGCCGCGACGGCCGCGGCCGGGTCCGCGGCGCTGTAGACCGCCGACCCGGCGACAAAGCAGTCCACCCCGGCCTCGGCGGCCGCCTCGATGGTGTCGGCGTTGATGCCGCCGTCGATCTCGACCAGGATCTGCAACTCACCGGAGTCGACCAGTTTGCGCAGGGTGCGTACCTTGCCCAGCACCTCGGGGATGAAGGACTGGCCGCCGAAACCGGGCTCCACCGACATCACCAGCAAGGTGTCGAAGTCGCGCAGGATGTCCAGGTAGGGCTCCAGCGGGGTGCCCGGTTTGACGGACAGCCCGGCCTTGGCGCCGGCGGCCCGGATATCGCGGGCCACGGCGACCGGGTTGTCGGTGGCCTCGGCGTGGAAGGTGACGTTGTGGGCGCCGGCCTCGGCGTACGGCGGCGCCCAGCGGTCCGGGTCCTCGATCATCAGATGGCAGTCCATCGGGATGTCGGTGGCCTTGAGCAGGCTTTCCACCACCGGCAGCCCGAGGGTCAGGTTCGGCACGAAATGGCCGTCCATCACGTCCACGTGCAGCCAGTCGGCGCCTTGCACGGCGGCGGCTTCGTCGGCCAGCCGGGCGAAATCGGCGGCCAGGATCGACGGGGCTATCAGGGGCCGTGACATGGCGTTCAGCTACTTGCAGCGCCGCGGCGAACATGGCGTCGGTGCCGTGCCGGTGCGGCCACAGCTGCACGTACGGGCCGTCGCCGAGATCGGCGGCGGGGGCGAATCAGCGGCCGGGTGCCAGCGCGGTCACCGG
>PPEA01001034.1 GCA_002967005.1 Mycobacterium talmoniae | reverse complement strand
GGCCGCGCCCGAACCGACCCGCTTCGGGCGGGTCGGGATAGAACTCGGGGCCGTAGCCGCTGTCGGCGTAGCGAGGCATTCCACCCGGTGCGCGCCGAGAATGCGGGCGCTGGACCGCAATTCATCGAGCCGGTGCGGGGTGTCGCCGTCGTCCATGTGGCCGTCGGTGGCGGTGACGATGACCACCCGATGCCCGGCGGCCGCCGCGCGCGCCAGTGTGCCGCCGGTGAGGATCGCCTCGCGTCGGGGTGGGCGTGGAATGCGACGACAGTAGCCATGCCATGCAGTATGCCGGTCGGATGGGGGTGGGGGTGGTTCGCCGCCGCGCCGAGGCTGCGGTGGCGGCGTCGAGGCTGCGGTGGCGGCGCCGAGACGGAACTCAGAGCATCGAGGCTGAACTGACGGCGCCCAGCCTGAACTCAGAGCCTGATTTTGGCTGCGATGACGCCCTCACGTCAGTCTCGACGCCACCAGTTCAGGCTCGACGCCCTCACCGCAGGTTCGACGCCCTCACCGCAGTCTCGGCGCCGTCACCGCAGTTTCGAGGCTGGGGCTCGGCCCCGAGAACCCGCCCGGCGACCTTTTGTCGCTGATAGCCGGGCAGTCTCCCCCCAGCGACAATCCGTGACGACTGCGACACCAGAGACACATGTGCCGCAAGCGACATGCAATCGCTCGGTTGCCGGCCTGAACACCCGAGTTGTCGCTCAGACGCGGACGCAACACCACATGCCCCTCTCGCCGGGACAGGTGTGGCAGAAGGGACACCGGGCTCACAGCTCACCCCGGCACCGGCCGCTCCCGATCGCGCGGCGCGCCGGCGAATCCGCCCTACACCCGCTGCGCGGAGACGAACAGGCTGCCCGGCGCCGGGTCTTCCAGGTCGGCGGGCGGGCGGCGACCGTAGCGGGCCATCATCTCGGCGGACGGCTCC
>PPEA01001033.1 GCA_002967005.1 Mycobacterium talmoniae | reverse complement strand
GCCCCGAACCGGCTGCGCCGGCACCGCCTCACGCCGCGGCCAACGGGCCGCCGGCACCGGCCGATTTTTCAAATCGACCGATTGACACGTCATTTCGTTCGCGGTCGGCGGCGGCGCGGACCGATCCGTACAATCGGCTCTCGCTGCCGCGTCCACCGGGTTAGCGTTGGGTTTGGTATGTAGAACTGGGCAGAGGGGTTGGGAGGCGGCCGTGGCTGATCTTGTCGATACCGCCGGATTACCGGTCGAGCTGGGGGCGGTCGACTATCTGCTGCACCGCGGCGAAGCCAACCCGCGGACTCGGTCGGGGATCATGGGGGTGGAGCTGCTGGACGCCACCCCCGACTGGGACCGGTTCCGGGCCCGCTTCGAAAACGTGTCCCGACGGGTGTTGCGGCTGCGGCAGAAGGTGGTCGTCCCGACCCTGCCGACGGCGGCGCCGCGCTGGGTGGTCGACCCCGACTTCAACCTGGACTTCCATGTGCGGCGGGTGCGGGCCCCGGAACCCGGCACCCTGCGCGAGGTGCTCGATCTCGCCGAAGTGATCCTGCAGTCGCCGCTGGACATCTCGCGGCCGCTGTGGACGGTGACGCTGGTCGAAGGCCTGGCCGACGGGCGGGCCGCGACCCTGCTGCACATCAGCCACGCCGTCACCGACGGGGTGGGCGGTGCCGAAATGTTCGGCCAGATCTACGATCTGGAGCGCGACCCGCCCGAACGGCCGACGCCGCCGCAGCCGGTGCCGCAAGATCTGTCACCCAATGACCTGATGCGCGAAGGCATTAACCACCTGCCCGGCGCGGTGGTGGGCGGTGCCCGCGACGTGCTCGTCGGCGCGCTCTCGGTGGTGGGGCGCACGGTGCGCAACCCGGGTTCGGCGGTGGCCGGTGTGCTCGGCTATGCGCGGGTCGGGCGCGCGGGTGATCAGCCAGGCC
>PPEA01001032.1 GCA_002967005.1 Mycobacterium talmoniae | reverse complement strand
CCAGCGCCACCCGGACGAAGTTGCGGCCCAACGACCGGGCCACGCTTTCACCCAGCGACGTCTTGCCGACCCCGGGCGGGCCGGCCAGCACCATCACCGCGCCGGAGCCGCGCCCGCCGACGACCTGCAGGCCGCGCTGGGCGCGCCGGGCCCGCACCGCCAGGTATTCCACGATGCGGTCCTTGACGTCGTCGAGGCCGTGGTGATCGGCGTCGAGGATCTGCCGGGCGGCCTGAAGGTCGGTGGAGTCCGCGGTGGTGACGTTCCACGGCAGGTCCAACACGGTGTCCAGCCAGGTGCGGATCCAGCCGCCCTCCGGGCTTTGTTCACTCGCGCGTTCCAGCTTGCCGACCTCGCGCAGCGCGGCCTCGCGCACGTTCTCCGGCAGGTCCGCGGCCTCCACCCGGGCGCGGTAATCGTCGGAACCGTCGGGCTCGCTCTCGCCGAGTTCCTTGCGGATCGCGGCCAGCTGCTGGCGCAGCAGGAATTCCTTTTGCTGCTTGTCCATGCCGGCCCGCACGTCCTCGGCGATCTTGTCGGTGACCTCGACCTCGGTCAGGTGGTCGCCGGTCCACTCGATCAGCACCCGCAGCCGCTCGTCGACGTTTTCGGTTTCCAGCAGCTGCCGCTTTTGCACGTCGGTCAGATACGACGCATACCCGGAGGTGTCGGCCAGCGCCGACGGGTCGGTGATCTGATTCACCACGTCGACGATCTGCCAGGCCTCGCGGCGTTGCAGCATCGCCAGCAGCAGCTTCTTGTATTCGCCGGCCAGCGCGCGGGTTTGGTCGGTGGGTTCGGCCTCGGGCACCGCGGTCACCTCGACCCACAGCGCGGCACCGGGCCCGGTGGTGCCGGTGCCGATGTGTGCCCGCCGTTCACCGCGCACCACCGCGGCGCTGCCGCCGCCGGCGATGCGGCCGACCTGCAGAATCGA
>PPEA01001031.1 GCA_002967005.1 Mycobacterium talmoniae | reverse complement strand
CGCGTTGCCGGCGCTGGCGGTCGCGGCCGCCGCGGCGGTCCCCGGACCGGTGGGGGCGCCGCACGCCGCGTTCGGGTTCGGCGTGGCCGGGGTGACCGCGCTGCTGCTGATGCGGTTCACCGGCCGTCGGCTGGGCATCTACACCGCGATCATCACGATCAGCGTCGGCGTGATGCTGGTGGGCGTCTTGCGGATGGTGGCACTGACCGGGGCGGTCACGCTGATGGGCTGCCTGCTGCTGGCCTGCGTGCTGGGCTATCAATTCGCCCCCTCGCTGTCCCGGTGGCTGACCGGCATCCGGTTGCCGGTGTTCCCGTCGGCGACCAGCCGCTGGGTGTTCGAAGCCCGCCCCGACCTGCCCACCACCGTGGTGAAGGCCGAAGGCGCCGCCCCGGTGCTGGAAGGCCCCGAATCGGTGCGCGAAGTGGTGCTGCGCGCCGAGCGGGCCCGGTCGTTCCTGACCGGCCTGCTGGCCGGCCTGGGTGTGCTCATCGCGGCGTCGGCGGCCGGACTGTGCGACCCGAGCTCCGATCGACGCTGGCTGCCGCTGTTTTTGGCCGGTTTCACCGCCGGGTTCTTGATCCTGCGGGGCCGCTCCTTCCTGGACCGCTGGCAGGCGATCACGGTGACGGTCACCGGCGTGGCGATCCCGGCCATCGTCGCGGTGCGCTACGTGGTGGTGCTATGGACACCGGCGGCGCTCTCCATCGGGGTGGCGGTGCTGATCGTGCTCCCGGCGGCCGGGCTGATCGCCGCCGCGGTGGTGCCCAACACCATCTACAGCCCGCTGTTCCGCAAACTCGTGGAGTGGGTGGAGTACCTGTGCCTGATGCCGTTGTTCCCGCTGGCGCTGTGGTTGATGAACACCTATGAAGCCATCCGGTACCGGTAACGGCTGGCCGCGGTGCAGCCGTGCGGCCGCCGCGACCGCGACCACG
>PPEA01001030.1 GCA_002967005.1 Mycobacterium talmoniae | reverse complement strand
CTTCAACGGCTGGATCGCCGGCCGACGGAACGCCACCACCGGCTCGGTCACCGGCAGCCCCAGCGCCGCCCGCGCCGGCGCGCCGGTCGCCGGGGGTGAACACATCCAAATCGACCCCCGGATGGGCCACATCAATCCGGCTGCGGTCCGCTGCGTGCAGCGAAACCAGTTGGCGCGCTTCGTCGTCGGTGTTGACGATCAACCGGTCGGCCTCGTCGACGACCTGCTGTTCGCCGACCGCGCGCAGCGGCGGCTCGGGGGTGGCGCCGTCGGCCAGCGCGGCGTTCTTCACCGCGGCCAGGGTGTGCGCGGTGTGCACCAACGGCACCGCCCAGCGGTCCCGGGCCAGCCAGCCGACCTGGCCGGACAGCCAGTAATGCGAGTGCACGATGTCGTAGTAGCCCGGTTCGTGGGTGGCTTCGGCGCGCAGCACCCCGGCGGCGAACGCGCACAGCTGGGTGGGCAGATCGTATTTGTCCAGGCCCTCGAACGGCCCGGCCACCACGTTGCGCACCACCACCCCGGGCGCCACCCGCACCACCGGCGGATCGGCCGACGAGGTGGCCCGGGTGAAGATCTCCACCTCCACCCCGCGCCGCGCCAGGTGCAGCGCGCTCTGCAGCACGTAGACGTTCATGCCGCCGGCATCGCCGGTGCCGGGCTGGGCCAGCGGGGAGGTGTGCACCGACAACACCGCCACCCGCCGAATCAACGGCTCATCGATTTCGGAAATCTCGCCGTACCACACACCGCCATCTTTGCAGCCCGCCGCGACGGGCCCCGACGGCGCAGGTCACGCGCTGGCCTCCGGAACCTCGCTGACCACCCCGGGCCGGCGGGCGCGGGCCCGGCGCATCCCGGCGACCGGGTCGGCGTACAGCCCGCCCAGCGACACGATGCCGGCCCCGGCCTCTTGCACCCGGTTGCCGAACGCGGTGACC
>PPEA01000103.1 GCA_002967005.1 Mycobacterium talmoniae | reverse complement strand
CCCGGCGCCGGCCTACCCGGCCCGTTCGTGGAGGGCGGGGTGGCCGCGCTGGAATCGGCGCTGGGCATCCGGCCGACCTGGCACAACGGCGGGATGGAGACCTTCGGGCCGGGCGGGTCGGTGATCGCGGCCATGCTGGCGGTGGCCGGCGGGCTGGCGCGGCACGTGCTGTGCTTTCGCACCCTGTGGGAGGCCACCCACGCCGAGCTGATGAAGCAGGGCAAGATCGTCCCGACCGGCGGCCGCACCACCAGCTGGCAGATGCCGTTCGGCGCCATCTCCGCCGCGCACACGCTGGCGATGAACGCGCAGCGGCATTTCCACCGCTACGGCACCTCCCGGGAGACGCTGGGCTGGATCGCGTTGAACCAGCGGGCCAACGCCGCGCTGAATCCGACGGCGATCTACCGCGATCCGATGAGCATGGACGACTACCTGTCGGCGCGCCCGATCACCACCCCGTTCGGGCTGTATGACTGCGACGTGCCCTGCGACGGGGCGGTCGCGGTGATCGTGTCGGCGGTCGACGCCGCCCGGGATTTGGCCAAACCGCCGGTACTGGTGGAAGCGGTGGGCACCCAGATCGTCGAGCGCATCGACTGGGATCAGAGCACGCTGACCCACGAGCCGCAGGTGCTGGGCCAGGCCGCGCACCTGTGGTCCCGCACGTCGCTGCGACCGGCCGACGTCGACGTCGCCGAACTCTACGACGGGTTTACCTTCAACTGCCTGTCCTGGATTGAGGCGCTGGGCTTTTGCGGTATCGGGGAGGCCAAAAGCTTCCTGGACGGTGGGGCCAACATCGCCCGCGACGGGGTGCTGCCGCTGAACACCCACGGTGGACAGCTTTCCCACGGTCGCACCCACGGGATGGGGCTGATCCACGAAGCCGTCACCCAGTTGCGCGGTGAGGCCGGCGAGCGCCAGGTCGCCGGCGCCCGGGTCGCGGTGGCCAGCAGCGGCGGACTGACACCGAGCGGGGTGCTGTTGCTGCGGACCGACACATGACCACCCCGCCCGCAGCCGCGGGTCGTCAACGCCGGCGGCGTGCCGATGTCGGCGCTGCTCGCCGAGGCGCCGCAACCACGCGCGGTGCTGGTCGCCCTGCACGGCGGGGGCACCACGTCGGCGTACTTCGACTGCCCGGGCCAGCCCCGGCTGTCCCTGTTGCGGACCGGCGCGGCGCTGGGCTACACGGTGATCGCGCTGGATCGGCCCGGCTACGGGAGTTCGGCGCCGTATCCGGAGGCGCTGGGCGATCCCGAACAGCGGGTGGCGCTGGCCTACACCGCGATTGAGAAGGTGCTCGGGGACCGGCCGCGCGGTGCCGGGGTGTTCGTGCTGGCCCACTCCAACGGCTGCGAACTGGCGCTGCGGATGGCCGCCGATGACCGCGGCGCCGACCTGCTGGGTCTGGAACTGGCCGGCACCGGGCTGCGCTACCACCCGGCGGCGGCCGAGGTGTTGCGGACCGCGCGGCCCGACCACCGGCCCGCCGGCCTGCGGGAGTTGCTGTGGGAGCCGGTCCGGCTGTACCCGACCGAGGTGCTGGGTGGGGTCACCAACGCCGCCACCGGGGCACCCTATGAAGCCGCCATGGTGTCCGACTGGCCGCGGCGCGACTTCCCGGCGCTGGCCGGCCAGGTTCGGGTCCCGGTGCGGTTCAGTTTCGCCGAGCACGAGAAGGTGTGGCGCTCCGATCCGGCCGGGCGGGCCGACATCGGCGCCCTGTTCACCGCCGCGCCGCGGTTCGCGGTCCACGAGCAGGCCGACGCCGGACACAATCTCAGCCTCGGCTGGGCCGCGGCGGCATACCACCTGTCGGTGTTGTCATTCGTCGAACAGTGTGTGGTGGCCAGCACCACCACCGATGTGGATTTGGAGGCCGGTTGATGCGGGTTGGATTCATCGGAC
>PPEA01001029.1 GCA_002967005.1 Mycobacterium talmoniae | reverse complement strand
CGCGGTGTCGGCCACCGGCACCACCCCGGGTCGGCGACGCGCCGGCGGTGTCGGCGCGGTTTGGGCGTCGGTGCTGTGCCCGGTGTTGAACAGGGCGGCCGCCGCGAGCACCGCGCCGACCAACGCCAGCACGGTCACCCCGACCAGCAGGTGCGTGGATCTCGCCCACCGCGTCGGACGCATGACCCTCCTGATTTCCCTGGCCCGGTTGTTGCTGACCAGCCCCCAAACCGACCGGGTGCGGCCGGTAACTGTTTAGTTGCAGCGTATCGCTCGGTTAAGGTGGGCCTCCGGCGCGGAGCCAACGATCAGACTGACCCAGCACTGGGAGAAGGAGCCGACACGGTGCAATTCGACGTGACCATCGAGATCCCGAAGGGTCAGCGCAACAAATACGAAGTCGATCACGAGACCGGCCGGGTTCGGTTGGACCGCTACCTGTACACGCCGATGGCCTACCCCACCGATTACGGCTTCATCGAAGACACCCTCGGCGAGGACGGCGACCCGCTCGACGCGTTGGTGCTGCTGCCGCAGTCGGTGTTCCCCGGCGTGCTGGTGGAGGCCCGGCCGGTGGGGATGTTCAAGATGGTCGACGAGGCCGGCGGCGACGACAAGGTGCTGTGCGTGCCGGCCGGGGATCACCGTTGGGACCACATCAGCGACATCGGCGACGTGCCCGAGTTCGAGCTCGACGCGATCAAGCACTTCTTTGTGCACTACAAGGACCTGGAGCCGGGCAAGTTCGTCAAGGCCGCCGACTGGGTGGGCCGCGCCGAGGCCGAGGCCGAGGTGCAGCGCTCGGTGGAGCGGTTCAAAACCGCCGGCCACTAAGGCCGGTCCGCGGGGGCTCGCCGGCGGGGTTGTCGCGTCGAGACTGCATCTAGGGCACCGAGCCTGCGTCCACGGCGTCGAGCCTGCGCTCAAGGCATCGAGCCTGCGTCCACG
>PPEA01001028.1 GCA_002967005.1 Mycobacterium talmoniae | reverse complement strand
TGCCGTTAGCCCAGGTCGCGACTCGGGCACCAGTGTCATCGTGGAGCGGTGGCCGTAGCCGTGCCCGCCGGCCTCGCTGCCCTGGGCCACCACGCACATCGGTGCCGACCTGCAGCGCCCGCTCGGCCTGGTCGAGGTTTTGCACCTCGGCAGATCAGCGACGCGCCCGACGCCCGGATCTGGTCCGCGAATGGCGCGGGGTCGCCGAACGAAGCATCACCGCCGCCGGGCGATACCCCAGCGCCACGTCGAGCAGCCGCGGCTGGGTCGCCAACGCCCAGGTGATGAACCCGCAGCCGACCGGGGCGCCGTCGGCCAGCGCGAATTGGTGCCGCAGCCAGGTCTCGTCGCCGTAGCCGCCGCCGATCAGGCCCAGCCCGCCCGCGGCGCTGACCGCGGCGGCCAATTCGCCTCCCCCGACTCCGGCCATCGGCGCGGACACGATGGGATAGTCGATGCCCAGCAGTTCGGTGGCCGCGGTGGGCAGCGTCATCGCGGTGCGTCCGGACCCTTCACCGTCATCGCCGCATACGTCGCCAGGAACGACGCCGCCGGAATGGTGTTCACCACCTTGTCCTTGGCCCGGATGTGCGCGCCCACCGCGAGCGCGAAATACAGCGTCAGCATCGCCGTGGTCACCCGCGCCAGCGCCGGAAAGCGGCTCGCCGCGAGCAGGCCGATCACCGACGCGGCCTTCGACACCGGCAGCACCCACCGGACATTCTCCGGGACGCCCAGTGCGTCAAGGGTTTTCGCGATGTAGGAGATCGGGATCGCGCACGCCACCGCGTCACCGGCCTGGAACGCGGCCAGTGCGGCGTAGGTTTCGGAGAGGTCAAAGCGCCCATAATCAAACTCTACGACCCGCATTGACTCTGCGCTGAGGACGGGGGTACTCGCACGTTTGCCGCCCCAGCGCAGATGCAACCGCCAGGCGGCCGTCTCACTG
>PPEA01001027.1 GCA_002967005.1 Mycobacterium talmoniae | reverse complement strand
TGAGAGCGATGGTCGGCAGCTGCGGGCCGCACAGCAGCGCGTTGACCCAGGCGGTGCCCTCGTTCGGGGTACAGGCCCACCCGGATCCACCCGGCGATCCGCTGGCCAGGATCGACGAAGTCGAAGTACCAGCTTTCATTCCACAGCGGTTCGTCGCCGGGCGGATGCGCCGCATCGTCGGTGTCCGCCGGGTGCAGCGGTTCGACGGCGACCGCGGCGGGCAACTCGGCCAGCGCGTCGGTGTCGAGCACGTGCTGGCTGTGCCGCTGCAGCATCGTCATGAACATCCGGTCGCCGCGCTCGGTGCGCTCCACCAGCATGGACGACACGATCGCCATCATCACCCCGAAGAAGCTTTGGCGGCGCACCCCGGTGCGGACGTCGTCAATGCTCAGCGGGCAATCCGGGCCCAGCGCGGTGTGATACGCGCGCAGCAGGGCGTCGTAGTGGGTGCGTCGGTCCGCCACCGGCAGCGCGCAGCCCAGGAAGTAGGCCAGGTCGGTCAGCGCGGGACCCCAGGTGACGGTCTGCCAGTCCACCACGGTCAGGCGGCGGTGCGACCCGTTCGCGCCGAACAACATATTGTCCAGCCGGTAGTCGCCGTGGATCAGCCCGTGCGGGCGGTCGGCGGCCGCCTCGGCCGCCAGGTAACCGTCGAAACCACCGACCAGCCGTTCGCACACCATGCGTTGCGGCGGGGTCAGCGCCGCGCCGTACCGGTCGGCGAACCCGGCGTACAGCTGGGCGATCAGCGCCTGATTCACCGGCGTGTCGCGGTTGAGCCACGCCGCGTCGGCCAGCGCGGCGTCGCCCAGCAGCGGCGCCTGCAGCCGGGCCAGCTCCTCGACCGCCAGCAGCGCCTGATCGACTGTGGCGCCGCCGATCTCGTTGCCAACCACGGCCGGCGCGGCGTCACCGAGCAGCAGATCGAAGATGCCGGCGACCGGGTCGAAGCCG
>PPEA01001026.1 GCA_002967005.1 Mycobacterium talmoniae | reverse complement strand
GACCGCGGGGCTGGCTCCCGACGCGGTCAGTAGCGTGATGCCCTGCGGGCCGGTCGTCAGGCCACCGTAGATGTCGCGGTGGCGGATCGCCGTTCGCAGTGCGTCCTGATCGGGGTAGCTGGTCACCGCGAAACCGCCCGGGGTGATCTGGTCGAGTTGGGACTGCAGCTGTCCGGCGCTCAGCGGTGCGGCCGCCCCGATCGGCAGGTCATGCGGCCGGGACCGCGCCGCCGGCCAGCCGAACGCCAGGCAGATGATCGCCAGGGCGACGATCAGGCCGATGACGACCCCGCCGGCGCGGACCGGTGCCGGCGTCACGTGCACGGCGTCGGGCTGCTGGCCATGCTGGGGAAGCGATTGGGTGTTCACGTCGCCAACCTTTTCATCGAGCGGTGAATTTCGTGCCTGCGAGGGTAACCCTATCCGACTCGGCGGCGGCGGAATCCGGCGTCGACGGGGTCGCTGCGTCGGCCGCGTCCACCGAACGGCCCTCGGGAAGGAATTCCGTTGCAACCCAACGGTTCACCGTCACTATCGAAGCGATGGAGCCTCGTCGGCCCGGGCTGCGGAGTAGGTTTGCGACGTGGGGTACGAGTGCATCGACGTCACCCGCAGCGGTGACTTCACGACCATCACGATGAACAGGCCGCGGCGGCGCAACGCGCTGTCGCTTCAGCACATGGAGGAGCTCGTCGCGGCGTTTCGGGCGGCGGGGGAGAGCGACGCGTTGGGCGTGGTGCTGGCCGGCGCCGGTCCGGTGTTCAGCGCGGGCCATGACTTCGCCGACGTGGCGGGCAAGGACTACGCCACGGTGCGACAGCTGCTGGTCACCTGCACCGAGCTGATGACCACCATGCAACAGATCCCGCAGCCGGTGGTGGCCCGTGTCCATGGCCTGGCCACCGCGGCGGGCTGCCAACTGGTGGCCAGCGCCGACCTCGCGGTGGCCGCGGACAC
>PPEA01001025.1 GCA_002967005.1 Mycobacterium talmoniae | reverse complement strand
TCAGCCACCGAGGAGGCCGAGGCCGCCAGCCACGGCGCCCGCTGAAACCGGCGGGCATCGACGGGATTTACGCGGCGACGACCCGGACGGCCGGGGTGATCGCGCTGCTGGACTTCGGGGGCAGCGGCACCAGCATCACGCTGGCCGACGCCGGCGCCGGATTCCAGCCGATCGACGAAACACGCCGCTACGCCGAGTTTTCCGGCGACCGCATCGACGACGCACTGCTGGCCCACGTGATGGGCAGCCATCGGTGACGCCGGCGGGGTCGACCCGAGTGCCACCGCGGCCGTCGGGCAACTCGCCGAACTCCGCGAGGAGTGCACCCAGGCCAAGGAACGGCTGTCGGCGCAGCAGGCCACCGACCTGGTCGCCGACCTGCCCGGCGCCCAGCTCAGTGTTCGGGTGACCCGCGACGAACTGCAGAAACTGATCGAGGATCCGCTCAGCGGCCTGATCTGCGCCCTGGAAGACATGCTGGAACGCAACACCATTCGCTGGAGCAAGCTCGCGGCGGTCGCCACCGTCGGCGGCGGCGCCAGCATTCCGGTGATCGCCCAGCGGCTGTCGTCGCGGCGTCGGATGCCGGTGGTGACCTCCCAGCACCCGGCACTCGACATCGCGGTCGGTGCCGCGGTGATGGCCGCGCCGCGGGGCCGACGAGGAGGGGACGACGCGGGTCGTGATGGCGGCCGCGGATACCCAGACGCAGACCGCGCTCGCTGCCTCGCCGGGGACCAGCACCGGCATGGGGGGCCTGCCACCGGTCGGCGGTCTCGACGAGTTCGCCGAGACGGCGCCGCGCAAGGTGGAGTTGGCCTGGTCGCAGGAGGACGACGCCGACGAACCGGTGCCGTATGTCGGTGACCCCTACACCGTCGACGTCGACAGGCCGGTGGCGCCCTACGAGGTGCCGTCGCGGCTGCCGGAAGTGCGGCGCGGCTCCGGCCTGCCCCGGCTG
>PPEA01001024.1 GCA_002967005.1 Mycobacterium talmoniae | reverse complement strand
CACCGGTGCGGGGAACCGGGACCGCCGGTTGTACGGCGGGGCGGGGCGGCCAGCAGCCGCAGCTCGCGCACCCCGGCCTCTAGCGGGTGCGCGCACTCGACGTGGTCGACGGTGCTGGCCAGCGTCACCATCTCCTTGATCCGGCCGCGCGGGTCGGCGCCGGTGAAGTACTGGCCGACCCGACGGCGCAGATCGACCGCGGTGCCGACGTAGAGCACCTCACCGGACGGCCCGCGGAACAGATACACCCCGGGCTTATGCGGCAGGTGGGCGGCCAGGGTGCGTTTGCGGCGCTGGGCCGGTGACACATTGGGCAGATACGACCGCAGCTCGGTGTAGGTGTGCACACCCTGGTTGCCGACCCGCTCGATCAGCGCGTGCAGCACCTCGACGGTGGCGCGCGCGTCGTCCAGGGCGCGGTGGGTGGGCTCGGTGGCGACCCGGAACAGCCGGGCCAGCTCGGCCAGCCGCACGCTGGGGGCTTCCTCGCGCTGAGCACCCGGCGGGCCAGCCGCACCGTGCACAGCACCGGCGGCTTGGGCCAGGCCAAACCGCACCGCTCGGTGGCCGCGCGCAGGAACCCGACATCGAATCCGGCGTTGTGGGCCACCAGCACGCTGTCGCGGGCGAACTCCAGAAACGTCGGCAGCACCGCGGCGATGGTCGGGGCGTCGCACACCATCGCGGTGGTGATCCCGGTCAGCCGGGTGATCTGCGGCGGGATGCTGCGCTGCGGGTCGATCAGGGTGGCGAACTCGCCCAGCACCGTGCCGCCGCGCACCTTGACCGCCCCGATCTCGGTGATGGCGTCCAGGCCGGCCGCGGCTCGCGGTGTCCCGACGCGCGGCCGCCGGTCGGTTTCCAGGTCCACCACCAGAACGTCGTGCAGCGCAGCGGGGTCTCGAACGCGGGCGCGCCGTTCGGGGTCCAGCTCGGCGAAGCTCAACTCGTGCCGCGGCGGTCACACCT
>PPEA01001023.1 GCA_002967005.1 Mycobacterium talmoniae | reverse complement strand
CTTGGCCGACAGCATCAGCACCGGCGTCCACACCTGCCGGGCCCGCAGCTCGCGCACCGACCTGGTAGCCGCTGAGCCCGGGCAACATGATGTCGAGCACCACCACATCGAAGTCGCCGGTGCTGGCCGCGGCCAGTCCGTCCAGGCCGTCGTGTTCGACGTCGACGACGAATCCCTCGGCGACCAGGCCGCGACGCACCGTCTCGGCCAGCCGGGCTTCGTCCTCGACCAGCAGGACCCGCACCCCGCCCCCTTTCGCTGTCTCGCCCCAGTAGAGCAGATGGTCGGCGGGCTTCTCAGCGTCCCCACAGCGCCCACCGGCCAGTCTGGCCACAGATCGAAGGATTTGGAGGTCCGATGCTTGAGGTGCTCAACCCCGGCACGCTGATCGCGACGTTTGGGCTGGTCGGTCTGCTGGTCGTGGTGTTCATCGAAACCGGCCTGCTGCTGGGGTTCTTTCTGCCCGGCGATTCGCTGCTGTTCACCGCCGGCATCCTGGCCGCCCAGCAGCATCCGGCCATGCCGCTGTGGCTGCTGCTGCTCACCGTTCCGGTCGCGGCCGTCGCCGGTGACCAATGCGGCTTCCTGATCGGGGCGAAGGCGGGACCGGCGGTGTTCGAGCGACCCAGCGCCAAACGGCTGGGCCCGCAACACCTGGCCCGCGCCCAGGAATTCTTCGACCGGTACGGCCCGGTGGCCGTGCTGCTGGCCCGCTTCATCCCGGTGGCGCGCACCGTGGTCCCGGTGGTGGCCGGGGCCTCCCGGATGCCGCACCGCACCTTCCTGGGCTACAACGTGGTCGGTGCGCTGGCCTGGGGTGCCGGCGTCCCGCTGCTGGGCTACCTGCTCGGCGGGATCGCGTTCGTCGGCGACCACCTGGAAATGATCTTCACCGCGGTCGTGGTGGTCTCGGTGCTGCCGTTGGTGGCCGGCTATGCCCGAGACCGGATCCGTCGAGCCCTGGCCGCCCCC
>PPEA01001022.1 GCA_002967005.1 Mycobacterium talmoniae | reverse complement strand
CCAGCCCGCGCCGCGACGCCGGCCGCGTCGAACCGGGCTGGCCGGGCCTGCTCGGGATCCCGCTGGGCGCCTACCGGCGGCATTTCGAGATCGCCGTGTTCGCCGCCTATGAGCTGATGCAGCTGGTGTGCCCGGACATGATCGCCGCCGGCGGCGGCTCGATCATCAACATCACCTCGGTCGCGGCGCGGCTGCCCGGCGACGGTCCCTATCCCGACCGCAGCGCCGGCGTGTTGCCCGGCTACGGCGGGTCCAAGGCCGCGCTGGAGCACCTGACCCAATGCGCGGCCTACGACCTGCAGGACCACAACATCGCCGTCAACGCGCTGTCCCCGTCGAAACCGATACTCACACCCGGGCTTTCGTACTATGCGCGGGAGTTCGACGAGGTCGCGTCGGCCGACGAGTTCGCGGCCGCCGCGGTGCGGCTGGTGGCGGTGGAGGCGGCCGCGGTCACCGGCCGCACCATCGGCCATCTGGATGTGCTGGACGGCAGCTTCCGGCCCTACGGGTCCGGTGACGCCAGAGTCTGAGGCGGGCCCTGCTAGCCCGTTCGCGAACGACCCGCGGGCGACCGATCCTCGCGCGAGATTGATGCCACGCAGGGGTCCACTCGAACTTTTGCTGCCTGGTTTCCATCTCGCGGTGACCTGGCCCATCCGCGGTTAGGATTCAGCCGCCGCTGCCCTGGATTTGCCCACGGTTGCGGTCCGCCACCGCCCGGAACCGGGCGCCAAGATCTGCCGGGTCCGATGCGACAGCGGCGATGGCCTGTTCAGCGGCGAGCGCCGGATCGGTGACGGCCGCTGCTCCGGACACATAGATTTCCTTGAGCCCAGCCATGATTGGTGCCGGCACCTCGGCGACCTGGCCGGCCAGCTCGACGGCCCGCTCCCGCAGCTGCGGGTGTGGCACCACCTCGGTCACCAGCCCGATCCGCAGCGCGCGCTCGGCGTCGACGACTTCGCCGGTCA
>PPEA01001021.1 GCA_002967005.1 Mycobacterium talmoniae | reverse complement strand
CGGGCACCGGCCGCTGCCACGGGTCGAGCACGAACAACGCCGCGCCCGGCACCGGCGCACCGATCGGCGGTACCCCCGATCCCGGTGTCAATGGCGCGCTGATCCCCACGCACATCGTGGTTTCGGTGGGGCCGTAGGCGTTGATCATCACCCGGCCGGGCGCCCACCGATCCACCACCTCGGGCGGGCAGGCTTTCCCCGACCACCGCCAGTGCCGCGGCGTCCAACCCCTGCGGGGACAGCACCGCTACCGCCGACGGGGTTTGGGTCAGCACGCTGACCCGCTCGGCGACCAGCACCTGGTGGAAGTCCTCCGGCGAGCCGGCCACTTCCTCGGGCACCACCACCAGCCGCCCGCCGCGCAGCAGCGCACCGAAGATCTCCCACACCGAGACGTCGAAGGCCAGCGAATGGCTGTGCGCCCATACCCCCGCCGCCGGGAGGCCGGCATCCAACGACGCCAGCAGTTGGGTGGCGTTGTGGTGGGTGATGGCAACGCCTTTGGGTAGCCCGGTGGTGCCCGAGGTGTAGATCAGGTAGGCGACGTCGTCGGGGTTCGGGTCCGGCAACGCCGTAGCAGGGTAGCCGTCGAAGCGGGAGTCGTGGACATCGATGACTGTCACGTCGTGGCCGTGGAACGTCGGTCGCAGTTCGGCGGTGGTGATCGCCGCGATCGGTGCGGCGTCGTCGAGCAGGAACTGCAGCCGGGCCGCCGGCACACCGGCGTCGATCGGCAGATACGCCGCCCCGGATTTCAGTACCCCCAGGATCGCCACGACCGCCTCGACCGACCGCGAAAACAGCAGCGCCACAGACTTGCCCGGGCCCGCCCCCTGGTCGGCCAGCAGGTGCGCCAGCCGGTTGGACGCCTCGTCGACGTCGCGGTAGGTCCACGACCGGTCACCGTCGCGGATCGCCACCGCCTCGGGGGCCGGGCCACCTGCTCGGCGAACAGCGCCGGAATCGACACCCGCG
>PPEA01001020.1 GCA_002967005.1 Mycobacterium talmoniae | reverse complement strand
CGCGCAAGGCAACGCGCCCACGGCCGCCCCGCGCCGCCCGCCCTGCCCTACCTGGCCGTCACCGACGCGCCGCGCGCGCTGGACTGGTACACCGACACTTTCGGCGGCACCGTCGTTGGGGAGCCCATTGTGATGGACGACGGCCGGGTCGGGCACGCGGAGCTGGCGATCGGCGACGGCGTGCTCTATCTCGCCGACGAATACCCCGAGTTCGGTCTGCGGGCACCGTCCGCGGACGCGATCTCGGTCAGCCTGATGCTGCCGGTGCCCGACACCGACACCGTCCTGCAGCGGGCGCAGGACCGCGGCGCGCAGGTGCTGCGCGAGGCCTACGACAACTACGGCAACCGCAACGCCACCATCGCCGACCCGTTCGGGCACCGGTGGATGCTGGTCGGCCCGATACCGGAAGCGGCTGCCACGATCCAGCACGGCGACATCGGCTACGTGTCGGTGTGGACGCCCGACGCCGACCGGGCGGCGGCGTTCTACGGCCAGGTGCTGGGCTGGACGTATGACCCCGACTCGCATCAGGTGACGAATACCGATCTGCCGACGGGTATCTTCGCCGCCGGCGAACTCGCCACCCTGTTCTGCTGCTATGCGGTCGCCGACCTGGACGCCGCCCGGCACGCCATCGCCGAGGCGGGCGGCAAGCCCGGCCAAACCTACGACTTCGACCACGGCGCCGTGCTCAACGCCACCGATCCGCAGGGTGGCCCGTTCGCCGTCTATCAGTCCTCCGGCGAGCAGAAACGCCCGACGCGCAACGGATCCCGGCCCGGTGAACTGTCGTATGTCACCTACCACGTGCCGGATTCGGCCGGCTTCCGGGATTTCTACGGTCGGGTGTTGGGCTGGACCTTTGCGCCCGGCAACGTCGACGACGGCTGGCAGATCGCCCCGGTGCATCCGATGGCCGGCGTCGCGGGCGGCAGCCCGCAGCCGCTCACGGTGCCGATGTGGACGGTCGCC
>PPEA01000102.1 GCA_002967005.1 Mycobacterium talmoniae | reverse complement strand
CAACACGCGCTGTTCGCCGCGCAGATCGGCCTGCTGTCGGCGGCCAGTCGGTCGGTGAACGCCTCGGGTGGCCGAATCGACGCTGCTGGCGGCGCTGGTGCACGGCAGCGGTGCCTCCCGGGTCACCGGCGCGGTGGCGGGGCGCGGCTCGGTGGCGTCCTTTGTCGAGGCGGTCGGTGATTTCGTCGGCAAGGACATCGCCGTGGTGCGGGCGATCGCCGCCGACCTGGGCAGTGACCTCGGTGTTCTCGACGACGCGATCAACGCCGCCAGCACGGCGTGAAATGCCCACCCTGCGGTCGAATTCCCCTTCCGGAACCGACCGGTATCCCTTACAGTTGGGGCTACGGTCCCGTGTCCGGTCGGTAGTTTCAGCCCGCTACGCGCCGCTGAGGACGGATCGCGCTGACGACGATGCAGAGCGCAGCGATGAGGAGGAGCAGCGCCCATGACTAAGCCGAAGCTCGTGTTCGATCCGTTCTCGGAGGAATATTTCACCAATCCGTTCGACATCTACCGCCGGATGCGTGAGGAAGCGCCGCTGTACTACAACGAGGACGAGGACTTCTACGCGCTGACCCGGCATGTGGATGTCGCGGCCGCGTTCAAGGACTTCGAAACCTACTCTTCGGCGCGCGGCTGCGACCTGTCCATGGTGCGCTCGGGTCAGGCGCCGCAGAAGTCGATCATCTTCATGGATCCGCCCGACCACCGGCACATGCGCAGCCTGCTCAACAAGGCGTTCACTCCCCGCGCGATCCAAGCCCAGCGGGAGACCGTGGTCGAACAGATCGAGCGGTACCTCGCTGCGGCCGATCCGGACCGGTTCGACGTGGTGCAGGACTTCTCCGGACCGTTCCCGGTGGAAGTCATCACCCGGATGGCCGGGGTGCCCGAGGAGTACCGGCAGCAGGTGCGGCACTGGATCGACGACTCGCTGCACCGCGAACCGGGCCAACCGGAAATGGACGAGGCCGGCATGAAGGCCACCATCGAAACCGCGACCTACTACTACGGCCTGATCCAGGAACGGCGCGCCAACCCGCAAGACGACATGATCAGCAGGCTGATCGCCGCCGAGATCCCCGGCGACGACGGCCAGATGCGCCGCCTCGACGACATCGAGATCACCGGCTTCGCAACACTACTGGGCGGTGCCGGCGCCGAGACGGTGACCAAGCTGATCGGCACCGCGGCCGTGCTGTTCGCCCGCCACCCCGACCAGTGGCAACAGCTGGTCGAGGACCCCAGCAAGGTCCCGGCCGCGGTCGAGGAACTGCTGCGCTACGAAGGCCCGGTGCAGTACAACGTCCGCTACACCCTGCAGGAGGCGCAGGTCAGCGGCAGCACGATTCCCCCCGGCAAGGCGGTGTTTTTGATCGGCGCCGCGGCCAACCGGGACCCGGAAGCGTTCACCGACGCCGACACCTTCGACATCAACCGCGACCAGACCGAGTCGCAGCACCTGGGTCTGGGCTACGGCATCCACAGTTGCCTGGGTGCGGCGCTGGCCCGGATGGAAAGCCGGATCGCGTTGGAGAAGTTGGTCGAGTTCATGCCCCGCTACGAGGTGGACTGGGACGGGTTGCAACGCGTCCACATGCAGAATGTGGCCGGCTGGAGCAATGTGCCGGTGCAGGTAGTTCGATAGGAGCGGCACACATGAAAGTTGTTGTCGATTACGGCCTGTGCGAGGCCAACGGTGTGTGCATGGGGATCAACCCCGAGGTCTTCGAACTCAACGACGATGACGAGCTGACCATCCTGCAGCCCGAGGTCACCCCGGAGACTGAACACGACGTGCGCGAGGCGGTGCGCCAATGCCCCCGCCAGGCGCTGTCGATCGAGGAGGATTAGGTGTCGCGGGCGCTACATCGTCATCGGCGACCCGTGTTGCGCCACAACCGAGTGCGCCACACGACGGTGCACCGCGCCGAGACTGAAGTCACGGCGTCGACCCTGCGGTGAGGGCACCGAGACTGCGGCAGCGGCATCGAAACTGAACTCACGGCATCGAGACTGCGCCCAGGCCGGTATTCAGCCGGGAAACCCGTCCTCACCGCAGTCTGGGCGCCCTCAGCGCAGTCTCGATGCCCTCAACGCAGTCTCGGCGCAAACGCAGCTACGTCGACGCCGGAAACCCGCTGAGGATCACCGCATTGCAGTCCGCGGCGGCCTGCCGTAGCTTCGCCGCTTTCTGGTACGCCTCGGACTCGTACCAGGCGCGGGCGGCGTCCACCGATTCGAATTCCAGCACCACGGTTTGGTCACCGTGCCAGTCGCCCTCGATGACTTGGGGCGCGGTGTCGACCGACAAGATGCTCGCCGGGCCCATCGCCGCTCCGGCCGCTTGAGCGTAGGCCTTCATCCCCTCCGGGTCCTTGATGGCCTCGGTCAAAATGACATATCCCTTGGGCACGAAGCTCTCCTTAGCTGGTCTCGATGGCTTGCTCGGGGCACTGTTTGACGGCGTCGCGCACGGCGTCGTGCAGCTCGGCGGGGATCTCCGGCATGAGCACCTCGGAATACCCGTCCTCGTTGATGGCGAACACCTCCGAGCAGATGGTGGTGCAAATCCCGTGCCCGCGACAGCGATCCGGGTCGACCCAGGCCTTCATCGCTCACCCCGTTCGGCGAGGGTGAACTCCAGGTGCAATTCGGTCAGCCCGCGCAGGATGTAGGTCGGGACGTACCCGTAGCGGCGATCACCGGCCGGCCCGTGCGAACGCTCGGAGATCCTGATGTCGGTGGTGCGGTCCAGCAGCCGCTCGATGGCCACCCGAGTTTCGGCCCGCGCCAGCGGCGCACCCGGGCAGCTGTGGATGCCCCGCCCGAAGGTGATGTGTTGCCGCGCGTTTTTGCGGGCCGGGTCGAACGTGTCCGGATCGTCGAACCGGCGCGGATCCCGGTTGGCGGCGGCATTGCACACCATCAGCGTGGTGCCGGCGGGGATCTCGACGCCGCCCACCGTCGTCTTCACCCGGGACAGCCGGAAGTCGCCCTTGACCGGGCTTTCGATGCGCAGCGCCTCCTCGATGAAGTTCGGGATCAGGCTGCGATCCTCGCGCAGTCGCCGCTGAATGTCGGGACGCTCGCCGATGACCTGCAGCGCCGCGCCGAGCAGTCGCACGGTGGTCTCTTGCCCGGCCGAGAACACATTGGTGGCCACCCGGGCCACGTCGGTGACGTCGGGGATCGATCCGTCCGGGAACGTCGCGGCTGCCAGTCCGCTGAGCACGTCGTCGCGGGGCTCGCGGCGACGGTCACTGATGTAGTCGGCGAAGATTCCGTAGAGGAATTCCAGTGGGCTGTGCGCCAACGACTCGGCGTCGGTGCTGCCAACGCCGCCGCCGGCGTGGTGGTGAATGCCCTTGACGAATCCGTCCCGGTCTTCTTCGGGCACCCCGAGCAGGTCGGCGATCACCAGCAGCGTGAACGGCCCGGCGAAACCCTTGATGAATTCGCCCTCGCCCGGGGGCAAGAAGGTGTCCAGCACCCGGTCGGCCAGCACCCACATGGCGTCCTCGTTCTCCTTGAGGCGCTTGGGGGTGATCAGGCGCATCAGCAGGGCGCGGTGATCGGTGTGGGTAGGCGGGTCCAAGGTGGGCAGCTGGTCGCTGAACGGCAACTCGGCCCGGTGTTGCTCGATCAGGTCGGACACGTCGTCGCCTTCCAGCGGCACCGGAAAGCCCGGGAACGGGCCGGTCACCGAGATGCAGGACGAGAACACCTCGGCGTTGCCGGCCACCTCGCAGGCCTCCTCCCAGCCGGTCACCATGGTCACCCCGTGGTGGGGTTCCTTGGTGACCGGACACCGATCCCGCAGCGCGTGCAGGTACGGGTACGGGTCGGCGACCATCGCGTCGTCCCGGAAGAAGTCGACCGCATCCACGTCCTTCACGATCTAGCTCGCTCCCTTCGGCGGGTATCCCAATCTCATGGATGAGAATGACACTCTCACTCCTGCGCAATAGGTTTTCATACTGGTAGGTGGGCGTCAACCACGGGGTTAGCCGTCGACTCATCACGGTCGGGCGCCGCTCGGCGCCCCGCCGAGTGTGTAGGTCCTCGGGCCGGATTGGGGATTTTCGCCCCGGAACCTACACAGCCGGCGATCGGAGGCTCAGCTGGCCGGAATCAGATCGGCGGCGACCGAGCGGCGCAGCATCATCGCGCTGCGGAACGTCTCGATCGGCGCCACGGACGCCCCGGCGCCACGGCCGCCAGCGCCTGCGCCTTGAACACCCGCGCGGCGCCGCTGAGCCGGTGGTGCACCGCGTCGACACTGCCGTCCAGTTCGGCCGACTCGGTGTCGCCCCACAGCGTGACCTCGGTGGCACCATGGTCCAGCGCGTCGAGCACACCGTCGCGGACCCGTTCGTCGGCCCCGAACAGGTCGGCGGCCACCGCCAGGCTCTGCGGCTGCGGGCGGCTGCCCATCGACCGCAGCGCCGACTCCAAATCCAGGGTGCGGGTGCCCAGGACCTGCAGCGGCCGATCGCTGTGCGGGTCACCGACCAACACGGTGACGTCCCAGCCGGCCATCACCCGGTCGAACAGCCAGCCGCCGGCGAACCGGACCGCGTCGGCGACGGTGGGCGACACGACGTCCAGCCGATACCGCAGATCGGGCTCTACGTCGGACTGGTCGGCGCGAAGTCGCGAGTGAGCGACTCGGCGTACTCCTTGAACACGTCGGCCAGGGGTATTGAAGGATCCAGCAGCCATGTGGTTTCCATTCCGTTGACGAAGGCGATGATCTCTGCGGCCTTGACGGCCGGGTCCAGGTCGGTGCGGTAGCGCCCGTCGCGCTGGCCGCGCCGGATGCCGTCGGCGACGATGTCGACCGCGGCCCGATACCGGGTCAGCAGGCGATCGTGCAGCGGCGCGTCGGGCAAGATGTTCTCCACCAGCAGGACCGCGAAGGTGCCGGCCAGTTCTGGGGAGCGGTACATCCGGTCGGCGACCCGGGCGATCTGCTCGATCAGGTCCCCGGACCGGTCGGAATGGGCATCGTCGTCGGCGTCGCGGGCGTCGAGCACCGCGTGCAGAAGTTGCTCTTTGGATTCGAAGTGGTGCAGCAGGCCCGCCGGGGTGACCCCGGCCTCGCCGGCGATCTGGGCCAGCGAGGTGGCGCGCCAGCCGTTGCGGGTCAGCAGCCGCTGAGCGGCATCCAAGATCCGCTGCTTGCGGTCCTCGCCTTTGGCCAACAGCGTGGCATACGGCCGTGTGTCGGGCACCGGACTCCTTCGTCCAACAAACCTACTGAACACACAGTAGGTTGGTTGGCGTGCTGTGACAAGGGTCTCAGCCGACCTTATTCAGCGACTCAGCTCATGCCGCCGCGGGCACCCCCATTGACCGCGATGGTCTGGCCGGTGATGTAGTCCGAAAGCGGCGAGCACAGCCACAGGATGGCATCGGCGGCCTCCCGGATGGTCCCGGTTCGTCCCAACACAATGCCGGGCAGCGGCTTGGGTGCATAGATCTCGGCGTCGCAGGGCGGCTTGTCGGGGTCGATGGTGATACCGAGGCGTTGCGCCTGCTTGGCGGGCATGCCGACGTTGATGTCACGACCACCGGTGTGGATGACCTCACGGTCGGATTGCGGCAACGCGAACCGGGTCTGGATCACACCGAACGCGACGGCGTTGACGTTGACGCGCATCGTTCCCCATTCCTGGGCCAGTGACCGCATCAGGCCGAGCAGTCCCGCCTTGGCTGCCGCGTAGTTGGCGGCGCCGGCCAGTCCCCATTCGCCCGCCATCGATGACACCATCACCGTCTTGCGGTGTCGGGGTGCGCCGCCGTCGGCGTGGGCGGCCGCGCGGAGAACCGGGGCGCAGGCCCGGGCGAGGCGGAACGGCACGACGAGGTGGATGTCGAGCATCGCCTGGAACTGGTCGTCGGTTAGGGCATGGACGCCGCCGTCCCAGGCATAGCCGGCGTTGTTGACCACGATGTCGAGACCACCGCAGCTGTCGAGCGTGTGGGCGACCAGGTCGTCGCACACCCCGGGGGCGACGAGGTCGCCGATGAACACCTCGGCGGTGCAGGCCCCGAATGCGGTGTTGAGTTGTGCCGCGGTGTCGGCGGCTTTGGCCTCGTCGACGTCGGCGATCACCACGCGGGCACCGTTGGCGGCCAGCACCGTCGCCGTCGCGCCGCCGATGCCGCGGGACCCGCCGGTGACGATTGCGACCCGATCGGCCAACATCTCCGAGCGCAAAGTGGGTTCGATCAGCAGGCTCATCGTCCCTCCCACACCGGGTCGCGCTTTTCGGCGAAGGCGCGCAAGCCTTCGTGCAGGTCCCGGGACCCCAGCACCGGGGCGACGAAGGCCGATTGCTGGGTCCAGGATTCGGCGTCGCTCCAGTCGTAGCTATGGACGACGATCTGCTTGCTGGCGCGCACCGGCAGCGGCCCGGCGGCGGCGACCTCGGCGGCCAACTCCAGGGCGGCGGCCAGTGCCTGGCCCGGCTCGGTGATCGTGTTCACCAACCCCAGTTCGGCGAATCGGATGGCGGGCCAGGATTTTCCGGTCAGGGCCAGTTCCATGGCGAGGTGATACGGGATGCGTTTGGGTAGCCGGAAGCAACCCCCGCCCACAGCCACCAAGGATCTCGCGGCTTCGGGCAGACCCATGGTGGCGGTGCGCGAGGCGACGATCAAATCGCAGGCCAGGCACAGCTCCAACCCGCCGGCCAGCGCATGGCCTTCCACGGCGGCGATCAGCGGCTTGGTCGGCGGCTGGGCCATGATCCCGAAGCCGCCGCGGCGCTCGGTGACCGCCATGTCGCCGGCCGCCGCCGCGATCAGGTCCTGGCCGGCCGAGAACACG
The DNA here is from genome assembly GCA_002967005.1 of Mycobacterium talmoniae. Classification (GTDB taxonomy): domain Bacteria; phylum Actinomycetota; class Actinomycetes; order Mycobacteriales; family Mycobacteriaceae; genus Mycobacterium; species Mycobacterium talmoniae. The sequence continues at coordinate 6,617 of PPEA01000102.1, read as the reverse complement.
CTGTCCGAGCCGGTCAGCACGGCGCAGCGCAGCTGATCGTCGTCATCGTAGGCGTCGATGACGACCTCCATGGCGCGCGCGGTGGCGCCGTCGAACGCGTTGCGGCGCTGCGGCCGGTTGATCCGGATCACCAGGATGTGCTCACTGACGCGGTCGGCGAGCACCGGGTCGGTTTCAGACATGTCGTTGTCGTCCTTCCCAATAGGGTCGGCGGAGCGCGGTTTTGAGGACCTTTCCGGCCGGGTTGAGCGGCAGCTCATCGACGTAGATGAACTTGCGCGGCCGCTTGTAGGAGGCCAGCCGACCGTCGAGGAAAGCCACCAGGTCGTCGTCGGTCGGCCGGGCGCCGTTGGCGGCGACGATGAACGCCAGCGGTTGTTCGCCGAAGTCGTCGTGGGGAATGCCGATCACCGCGGCATCGACGACCGCGGGGTGTTCGACCAGGGCCTTCTCGATTTCGGCGGGATAAATGTTCACGCCGCCGGCGACGATCATGTCCTTGATCCGGTCGGTGATGAACAGGAATCCGTCGTCATCGAGGTGCCCGACATCACCGGTGCGGTAGAACCCGTCCTTGATGGTGTCGACCGGAAGCGGCCCGTGGCCGAGGTAGTGGTCGATCACCATCGGGGTGTTGACGGCGATCTCCCCGGTCTGGCCGGGCGATAGCGGATTCCACCGCTCGTCGACGATGGCGATCTCGACACCGTCGTAGGGCAGCCCGGACGTTCCAGGCTTGCTGAGCTGGTGTTCTGGCGCGGTGTAGCTGATCATGCCGGATTCGCTGGCCCCGTAGACCTCCCACAGCACGTTCGCGCCCAATCGGTTGATCAGCCACACTTTCAGCGACTGCGGAACCGGTGCCGCGCCGGTGTTGATCGCCTGCAGGCTAGACAGGTCGTAGCGGGCCATCGTGGCTGGCGGTAACGCCCGGATGCGCAACAGCATGGTGGGCACCGCGGTCCAGGCCTGCACCCGGTGCGCGTCGATGAGCCGCAGCGCCGACTCGGCGTCGTAGGGGTCGAGCAGCACCAGCGTCCCGCCGCGGGCGCAGGTCGCGGGCGGCGATGCCGGGACCCGCACCGTGGTGGACGGGCATGGTTAGCAACGTGACGGCATCATCGGGATACAACGGCACACTGCCGACCGACGTCAGGTACCGGATCAGGCGCTCGGGGTCGCGCACTGCCGCGGGGTCCAGCGGGGGCACGCCGCGCGGCTTTCCGGTGGTCCCCGAGGTGTACAGCACCAGTGCCGGCTGCGCCGCACCGAAGCGAGGGGCGGAACCTCGGTGGCGATCAGGTCCTCGTAGCGGACGCCGCAGCCGCCGGCGGGCTGCCCGACGGTGACCAGGATGCCCACCTCGTGGCGCGTCCACCCGGTGGGATCGGTGTCGTTACAGAACAGCCCCCTCGCGCCGCTGTCGCGCAGGATGTAGCCCGCCTCATCGGGGGTCAGCCGGTGGTTCACCGCGACCTGGGCGACGCCGAGTTTCTGCAGGGCGCGCTGCAGGACGAACCATTCGACGCACAGCCGAAACCGCATGCCGATCCGGTCGCCGGCTGCCAGCCCGAGCGCTGCGAGGCCCTCGGCGGCGCGGTCGGCCAGATCATTCCACTGCCCGTAGGTCAGCCGGGTGTCGCCGTGGATGACCGCCGGATGATCGGGGCGCGACTGCGCCCAGAATTCCGGTGTGCCCGGCCGCGGTTCACTCATCACTGCTCCTTGACCAAGACGTGCACAGCGCAGACCGCGCCGACGCCGACCATGTGGGCAAGCCCGATGCGGGCGCCCGGGTGCTGTCGTTCGCCGGCTTCGCCGCGCAATTGCGTCGTCAGTTCGGCGATCTGGCCCACCCCGGTGGGCCCGATCGGGTGGCCCATCGACAGCAGACCGCCGGACGGGCTGACCGCGACCCGTCCACCGATGTCGAATTCGCCCGCGCGCAGCGCCGCGGCGGCCCGCCGGGGTGGGCACAATCCCATGGCCTCCACGTAGAGCAACTCCTCCACCGTGAAGGCGTCGTGCAACTCCACCACGTCCAGTTCATCGGGGTGCACACCGGCCTGGCCAAGCGCTTGCGCGGTGGTCTCGGCAGTCAGAGCCGCGTCGAAATTCGTGGTGCCATATACGGTTTCCGAGCGCAGCGCCGACGCGGCCACCCGCACCGTGCGGCCGCGGTCGACCCTCAATGCCCGGATCCCCGCGTCGGAGGCGACGATGGCCGCGGCCGCGCCCTCCCCGATCGGGCAGCACTGCAGTCGGGTCAACGCGCCGCTGATGCGCGGCGGGGCCAGCACCTCCTCCAGCGTGCGCGGCTTGCGTCGTTGCGCGTAAGGGTTCAGTGACGCGTTGCGGCTGTTCTTCACCGCTACCGCAGCAAGGTCATCGATCCCGGCGCCGCTGTCGTGCAGGTAGCGCGAGGCTAGCAAGGCGAAATGCGTCACCGGCAGCGCCCGGTCGCCGATCAGATCCTCCAGTCCCGCGGCGCGCCGCGGCGAGGACAGGTGCAGCGGCTTGTCCACCCCGACGGCGATCGCCACGTCGCGCACCCCGCCGGCCACGTCCAGGCAGGCCTGGCGAAACGCGCTCGACCCGGACGCGGAGGCGTTCTCCACCTGCACCAGGAATTCCGGTGGCGCCCAGGTGGCGGTACATCAACCGTGACAACGCCATCGACGTGGTCGCGGTCCCGGTGTATGCAGTCTGAATGTCCGGCCACTGCAAGCCCGCGTCGGCCAGCGCCGCGCGCACCGCGGTCACCCCCAGCTCGGTGTACGGCACGGCGCTGCGCTTCTGGTGGGGTGCAGGCCCCACGCCGATCACCCAGACGTCTCGCAGGCCGGTCACGGCGCCTCCCCTGGTGGCGCGGGCACGAAGGCCGGTTCGACGATCCGGGTGTCACCTTCGGCGGCGGAGGCCAGCCAGGTCCCGACCACCCGCGACCCGATCTCGAGGCCGCCGGCGTCGGGGTGCACCAGGGCGCGGATCAGCGGTCCCGCATCGAGCAGCACGTCGGCGATGGTGAATGGCGCCGGCGGATTACCGGGATGCACGTGCACCGTGGCCACGGCGAACACGGTGCCGACGGCAGCCAAGGCGGTGACGGTCAGTTCGGCGGCGCCGCAGGTCTCGCAGCCGATGCCGATCGGCGGAAAGTACACCCGGCTACAGCGTGAGCACTCGACACCGAACAACATCGGCACCTCGGAATCGGCGTCGTAGAGGCGCGGATTGGCGCCGATGCGCCGCGGCGCGGACTTTTCCATGACTCTCCTACGCCAGCTGCCCGGCGGGCGTGTAGTCGCGTGCGTCGCTGGTGAATTCGGGCTTGCCATAGGTCTCCAGCCGGCGTTTGACCAGCCGGACGACGTAGTCGTCGGTGATCCGCCGCAGTGCCGGGATCCTGCTGGCGCGCCGCACCAGCAGCAGACGCCCGAGGATGAACGGTGCGGTCAGACCGATGCGCAGATAGTCGGCCAGCCCGATCGACACGCCCTTGCGCTCGGCCACGATTCGGTCGCCGTTGCAGAAGGCCCGCATGAAGGCGACCTTGCTGTAGCTCTTCTCGACGGCGTCCGCGATGCGTTCGCGGCGGGTATCCGCGGGCCGCAGATAGGCGGCCATCGTCGAGCGCACCATTTCGCCGCAGGTGGCGTCGTCGAAGTCCTCGCGCAGCAGCGCCCCGCGCGTGTGGATGAGGTGCATGATCTCGCCGGGCGTGGTCGGCAGCAATTCCTCGGGCAGACCGAGCAGAAACGCCCGGTAGCGAGTGAATTCCACCACGGCCCGTTCACTGGCGGTGAACTCGGCGCGTCCCTTGCGACGGGCGTTCGCGGCCAACAGGTAGAGGTTGATCATCCCGGCCGGCATCTGGTCGACCTGCGGGATCGGGATCCCGTAGATGCCGACGTCCCACTTCTCGGAGCGCTTAAGCGCGTTGTAGCGGACCATCGAGTGCATCAGGCGCACCATGGCCGCCGCTTCGAAACCCGGGCCCCATCGGTCCAGCGCCCCGGGCAGGGTGGTGACGGCGAAGAAGCTGGTCGTCTCGTTGACCCGGCGCGCGGCGCGCCGGCCGGACAGCGCCCCGGTCAGTGCCATCGGCAGCGCGGCGTAGGTGTTGACAAAGGTCGCAATGAAGGCGCCCCGGGTGACGAATGGCGACAGCAGCGCTGCCGGGATGCGCGACTGCCGGGCGCCCTTATGCACCAGATCCATGTCCAACCACTCGGGGGTGGCCTCCATGTCCGCAATGAACGCCACCAGCTCGGGCGGTGCGTCCGGGACGGCGTCGATGCCCTTCCGGCAGGCCAGCTGGAGCATGTTGATCAGGCTGGTCACGCTGCAGTCGGCCATCAGCGCCGCATAGGGGTCTGCCACGACATCGCCTAGCAGGGTGGCCGTGGAGATCAGTTCGACGGCCCGCTCGTCAGCCAGGTACGGAGCGCGGTCGGCGACCCACTCCGGCAGCGTTGTGGCATCGGCGGGATCGGTGGTGGTGCGATACGGCTGCTTGTCGAAGTCGATGTCGCCGTAGAGGTCGGGCAGCAGCTCGCGCTGCTTGCGGACGCGCTGCGCAAGCTCGGGGTAATGCGTGGCCATCTACCATCTCCTCATAACTAACACATTGTGAGTAACAAATAACAGAGTGTTAGTTATGCTGTCAAGCATGACCGCGGGGAACCGGCGACGGCGGATGACAGCCGAGGCGCGACGTGAGCAGATCCTCGATGTCGCCCACGCGATCATCGACGCCGAGGGATTTCACGCGGCGACGCCGAACCGCATCGCCGGCGAGGCCGGGGTCAACCGAGCGCTGATCTATCAGCAGTTCGGCGACCCCGCCGGCCTGTTCGTCGCGCTGATCGACCGCGAAGCCGGGCGTGCGGGTACCCAGTTCGCCGACGCCGTCTCCGGGGCGGAGCACCCCGACGGGGATGGTTACCTCCTCCGCGTGTTCGACGCGGTGCTCCGCGCCACCGATGCCCACCCGGCGACGTGGCGGCTGTTCCTGTTCCCGCCGCAGGGGGCGCCGCCGGAGCTGCATGAGCGCCTTGCCCGTGCGCAGGCCGTCGTCCGCGAATTCTTCATCCGCGAGCTGCTGCGCTCCTATCCGGAGGTACCGGATCCCGAGTACACCGCACGCATCGCGCAGGCGGCCGGCCGCGAGCTGCTGCAGCTGCGCCTCAGCGACCCGGCAGCCTCGCCCGAGCGGCTGCGGGCCCTGGTGCAGCGGTTCGGTACCGAGCTGCTGCGCCGGGCCTAAGCCGCCGGATCCCTCACAGCCCCAGCGATTTGGCGATGATCACCTTCATCACCTCGGAGGTCCCGGCGTAGATCCGGGCCACCCGGGCGTCGGTGTACAGCCGCGCGATCGGGTACTCCATCATGTAGCCGTAGCCGCCGAACAGCTGCAGACACCGGTCCACCACCCGGGCCTGCATCTCGGTGCAGAACAGTTTCACCCGGGCGGCGTCGGCGCCGGACAGCTCGCCGGCGACCAGTTCGGTGATCGCCCGGTCCAGCATCGCTTGGGCGGCCTCGACTTCGGCCGACATCGCCGCCAGCTCGAATTTGGTGTTCTGGAACGACGCGACCGGCGTGCCGAAGGCCTTGCGCTCCTTGACGTAGTCGATGGTGGCGGCGATCGCCGCCCGGGCCTGCGCCACCGAGCCGACGGCCACCGTCATCCGCTCCTGCGGCAGGTTGTGCCCGAGATAACCGAACGCTTCGCCCTCCTCGCCGAGCCGGTTGGCGACCGGCACCCGCACGTCGGTGAACGACAGCTCGGCGGTGTCTTGCACCTTGCAGCCCATCTTGTCCAGCGCCCGGCCCTTGACGAAGCCGGCCGTGCCGTCCTCGACGACCAGCAGGGTCAGGCCGCGGCGCCGGTTGTCCGGGTCGGTGGAGGTGCGTGCCACCACGATGACCAGATCGGCCAACAGGCCGCCGGTGATGAAGGTCTTGGCGCCGTTGAGCACGTACTCGTCGCCGTCGCGGACCGCGCTGGTGCGCATCCCGGCCAGGTCCGACCCGGTGCCGGGTTCGGTCATCGCGATCGCGGTCAGCAGCGTGCCGGCGGCCAGGCCGGGAAACCAGCGCTGCCGCTGCTCGGCGTTGGCGTAACGCAGAAAGTACGGCAGGATCACCTCAAGCTGGGTGCGCACCGTGCCGGTGGTGACCAGCGCGCGGGCCGCCTCTTCCTGCAGCACCACGTTGTAGCGGTAGTCGGGCAGGCCCGATCCGCCGTACTCCTCGGGGATGGCCATGCCCAGCATGCCCAGCGCACCAAGCTTTTCGAAGACCTCCCGCGGCATCCGGCCGGCCTTCTCCCAGTCGGCGTAATGCGGTTCGATCTCCTTGTCGACGAAGTCGCGGGCCAGCCGGCGGAAGGCCTCGTGGTCGTCGGTGAACAGGTCTCTGCGCATCAGCTCATCAATTCCACCAGGGTGGCGTTGGCGGTGCCGCCGCCCTCGCACATGGTTTGTAGTCCGTACCGAATTCCGTTGTCCCGCATGTGGTGAATCATCCGCGTCATCAGCACCGCCCCGGACGCGCCGAGCGGGTGCCCCAGCGCGATGGCGCCGCCCAGCGGGTTGACCCGGGCCGGGTCG
>PPEA01001019.1 GCA_002967005.1 Mycobacterium talmoniae | reverse complement strand
ACCCGGCGCGGCTCGCCGACGCCGGGGTTGCCGACGAGCGGGCGCTGCGCAACCCGTCGTCGTCGGAGCAGGTGTTGACGGCCGCGGCGCGTCGTCAACAGGCGGCGTACCGTGCCATCGGCGCGCACCCCGACTGGGACCCGATCACCCGGCCACGCATTCCGGCGCCGCTGCTGGACAGCTACGACCGCAATGTCGACGCGCGCCGTGAGCTGCTGGTGATGAGCCGTCCCAAAGACACGCTGCCCGCCTGGCGCATCGTGGCCCCGACACCCGCTGAGGAACTCGTGGGCTACTACCGGCACGCGGAATCGGCGACCGGCGTCGGCTGGGCCTATCTGGCGGCGATCAACCTGGTAGAGACCGGTTTCGGCCGCGTCGCGGGGGTGAGCACCGCCGGCGCGCAAGGGCCGATGCAGTTCCTCCCGTCAACATTTGCCGCCTACGGCGACGGGGGCGACATTTACTCGCCGCAGGACAGCATCATGGCGGCCGGTCGCTACCTGGCCGCCAACGGCTTCGTCGACAACCCCGATAACGCGCTGTACCGGTACAACAACTCCAATCAATATGTGCGGGCGGTCGACGACTACGCCGCGGTGCTCGCCGCCGACCCCGCGGGGTTTGCTGGCTACTACCGGTGGGACGTCTACTACACCACCACCGCGGGTGACGTGGTGCTGCCCGTCGGTTACTCGGCGACCGCGCCGATCCCGGTCGCGGATTATCTGGCCACCCACCCGCAATAGATGGCAGTCAACCACCGTTACCGCCCGTGGGCGCACCATCAGCGAACTCACAGCGTCCAGAAAACCGGATACTGCCGCACCGCGTCGAAGCTGCCGGTTAAGGTCTGCTGGTGCGCAGAGGTTTGTTAGCCAGGGGCCGGGGGCGCTGGCTGGCCGTCGCGGTGTCCCTGGGCGTGTCCGCCGCCATGCTCTACGCCCAACACAAAGAGTCGCCGTGCTGCGCGCCGGC
>PPEA01001018.1 GCA_002967005.1 Mycobacterium talmoniae | reverse complement strand
GAGGTGTAGGGGATGCGGTCGTCGACCAGCAGCTGATGCCGGGTGGCCCCGGCCGGTGACCCCAACCCGGCGGCCGCCAAATCGATCAGCAGCGCCCGAGCGCGCCGCCCGGTGCCGGGGCTCCACAGGTCGTCGGTGTCGTCGATGCCGATCAGCAGATCGACACCGGCCAACGCGGTCACGGGTTGACCACCAGGGCGGTGACGTCGCGAACCCACCGGCCGCGGTCCAGGTCGGCCCCGACCAGCTTGAGGGTGTGGCGTTTGGTTTCGCTCAAGATGACCCGCTCGGTCAGCTCGTCGGCGGTCAGGGTCTGCGCCGGGTCGCGGCCCTCCACCCGCACCTTGCCCACCCGGGTCGCGCCGGCGGCGTCGAGCACCGCGCGCACCGTGGGTCCGCGCTGGACCTGCGCACCCGGCGACTGCGGTGTCGCGATCTCGACCTGGCGCAGCTCCCGCAGCCGCGCCAGCGTGAAACCGGCCAGCGCCCGGCCGTTCTCGCTGACCGCAAGGTCCACACCCCGGTCCGCGCACCCCGCCAGCAGCAACACGGCCAGGATCAGCAGCCGTCCGGTGAACGCGCGCACCGATCGACCTTAGGGGTCGGATCAGCGGAGCCTCAAGGCGGCGGCGCTCCGCACCTGAGGTTGTGCGGTGTGCTCGGACCGGCCTACCGTGAGGCCGTGACCGTGCTGCAGTCGACGAACCCGGCGGTGAGCCGCTGGGCGCGCGAGGTGGTGTTTCCGGTGCTCGCGGTCGTCGTCATCGTCGCCTACGCCGACCTGCGGATCCCGATGGGGCTGCCCGGGCACCGCGGTTTGATCTGGCTGACGCTGCTGGTGGCGTTCGCCTGACCACCCGGCGACGAGAAAAGGTGCTGGCGGTCGGCGCGGGTGCGACGGCGGCGACGCTGCTGCTGCAGCTGGCACCCGGACCCGCCGACAGCGCTCGCTACCTGGCCGCCGCGGTGCCTGCTGTACG
>PPEA01001017.1 GCA_002967005.1 Mycobacterium talmoniae | reverse complement strand
CACCGCCGCCAGCTGCCCGGCCCGGCCGCCCAGCGCGTCGGCGAAGGCTTGGGCGGATCCAGCGCGGATGGGCGTGGCTGAACGCCAGCTGCCCGACCGGGTCATGGGCCGGTGCCAGCTCGGCCACCCAGGACTGCTCGTCGCGGGCGCTGATGGTGCGCAGCACGCCGTTGACGAAACCCGCTCGGGACGAGTCGAATTCGATGCCGGCCTGGTCGACGGTGGTGGACACCGCGGCGTGCGCGTCCACCCGGGTGCGCAGCAGCTGGTAGCTGCCCAGCCGCAGCAGATCCAGCAGCACGGGGTTGATGGTGTCGGCCGGTCGTTCCGCGGCGGCGGCGATCACCGCGTCCAGCAGGCCGCGGGTACGGCAGGTGCCGTAGGTCAGTTCGGTGGCGAACGCGGCGTCGCGGCCGTGATGCCGCGTTCCCGCAACAGCGCCGGCAGCGCCAGGTTCGGGTAGGCGTCGCGTTCGGTGACCGCCCGCAGCACGTCGAACGCGGCGCGCCGGGCCGGGTCCAGCGGTTTGGCGGCGCGGCTTTCCGGGCGGTTTGCGCTGCGGCGGTTTGCGGAAGGGCCGCTTTTTGGGGTGCGTCATGACGCCCGCACGGCCGGGTCGAGCCGGGCGCCGCGGGCCCAGTCGGCGGCGTTCATGGCTTTCTTCCCGGGTGGCTGGAGCTGGCCCAGCCGCACCGGATCCGACCCGGTGCCGATCCAGACATGGCGCCGGTCGGTGTGAATGCCACCGGGCGGCAACGGTTTCGGCGCGTCGACGGCGACGCTGACCGGCCCGATCTTGACCCGCAGGTCCCCGATCAGGGTCCAGGCGCCCGGGTTGGGGGTGACGGCCCGGATACCGCGCTCGATGGCCTGGGCCGGCTGGTCCCAGCGCACCCGGGCCTGCTCGACGGTGACCTTCGGGGCGTAGCTGACCCCGTCGGCCGACTGCGGCACCGGGGTCAGCGTCCCCAGGCCGTCCAGGGTG
>PPEA01001016.1 GCA_002967005.1 Mycobacterium talmoniae | reverse complement strand
CGGCGCCGTCGCCGTCCCCCGACCGCGCCGGCCGGCGCCATTCCCGCTGCCGCCGAACGCCAACGGCTACGTGTTCATCGAGACCAAATCCGGGAAGACCCGCTGCCAGATCGCCAGCGACAACGTCGGCTGCGAGGCGCAGTTCACCAACTCGCCGATCCAAGACGGGGCACACGCCAACGGGGTCAATATCAGCGCCGACGGCGATGTCCAGTGGGTGCTGGGCAATCTCGGCGCCATCCCGACCGTCACCATCGACTACCGCACCTACGATGCGCAGGGCTGGACGATCGCCGCGAACGTCGACGGCACCCGGTTCACCAACAACCGCACCGGCCACGGGATGTTCGTCAGCATCGACAACGTCGAGACGTTCTAACCTGTCCCTCGTGGACTTTCGGGTATTCGTCGAACCGCAGCAGGGTGCCAGCTACGCCGACCAGCTCCGGGTCGCCCAGACCGCGGAGGCGCTGGGCTATTCGGCGTTCTTCCGGTCCGACCACTACGTGGCGATGAGCGGCGACGGGCTGCCCGGCCCCACCGATTCCTGGGTGACGCTGGGCGGGATCGCCCGCGAAACCTCCTCGATTCGGCTGGGCACGCTGGTCAGCTCGGCGACGTTCCGCGGGCCCGGGCCGCTGGCCATTTCGGTCGCCCAGGTCGACGACATGAGCGACGGCCGCGTCGAATTCGGGTTGGGCGCCGGGTGGTTCGAGCGCGAGCATCGGGCCTATGGCATCCCGTTCCCGTCGCTGGGTCAGCGTTTCGACCGGCTGGCCGAACAGCTCGACATCATCACCGGGCTGTGGACCACACCGGCCGGCCGAACCTTCGACTACGCCGGCGACCACTACACGCTGACCGACTCCCCGGCGCTGCCGAAACCGGTGCAGCGCCCGCACCCGCCCATCGTCATCGGCGGCCTGGGCGCGACCCGGACCCCGGCGCTGGCCGCGAAGTTCGCCGCCGAGTTCAATGTGCCGTTCGCGC
>PPEA01001015.1 GCA_002967005.1 Mycobacterium talmoniae | reverse complement strand
TGGTCGGCGGCATCGCGGTGACCACGCCGGCGCGCACCGCGCTGGATATCGCGTGTCGGTATCCGCTGGGTCAGGCGGTCGCGGCCATTGACGCGCTGGCCCGCGCGACGCATCTCAAGGTCGCCGACGTGGAGCTGCTCGCGCAGCGCTACTCGGGTCGCCGCGGCATCCGGCGCGCCCGGGTGGCCCTCGATCTGGTGGACGCGGGCGCCGCGTCACCCCGCGAAACCTGGCTGCGACTGCTGTTGATCCGCGCCGGGTTTCCCCGGCCACAAACCCAAATCCCGGTCTACGACGAGTACGGCCAGCTGGTGGCGGTGCTGGATATGGGTTGGGAGGACCTCAAGGTCGGTGTCGACTACGAAGGCGATCACCACCGCACCGACCCCAGGGAATTCAACAAGGACATTCGACGTCAGGAGGCGGTGGCCGAGCTCGGTTGGAGCGACATCCGAGTCACTTGCGAAGACACTGAAGGCGGCATCATCCGACGGGTCGGCGCCGCCCGCGATCGCCGAACGTGCGCTGACGGCGGGAATTTCGCCGAATCTCCGCCATAGCCGCACGTTCGGCGCGGTTGTCAGCGGGTCAGCGGGTCAGCGCACGGAGTTGGCGTGCCGGCGGCGCACCGCCAGCACCAGCACCCCGGCCACCGTGATGGACACCAGGTTGATCACCAGCTGCGCCACCGACTTGCCGACTACATCCCAGTCGCCGATCGTGGCGGCCACCACCGCGAACCCGGCGGCGGGCACCGTGGTCACCGAGATGAACACTCCCACCAGCGCCGCGGACTTCGCCGAGGTCAGCGACAGCATGCCGGCCGCGCCGGCCAGCAGCGCCACCACCACCGACAGGGGGCCGACCTGGAAGATGAAGTCGACGTGGCTGGTGCGCGGTCGCCCAGGTGCACCCATCCGGCCGCCTCGCCGGCCAGGGTGGCCAGGCCGGTCACCGTCATCGCGACCGGGAACCCGACCGCCAGGGCCAGC
>PPEA01001014.1 GCA_002967005.1 Mycobacterium talmoniae | reverse complement strand
GCCCCGGCCTGCTGGCCACCGCCGAGCAGCGCGTCGATCTCGCGGCGCAACTCGCCGAGCTGGTGGCGCTGCGCGACGAGGGCAAGATCGCGGCGATCGGCCTGAGCCATGTCAGCCTGGACCAGCTGCATCAGGCGCTGCCCGCCGGCATCGTGTGCGTACAGAACTACTACAACGTGCTGCAGCGCTCCGACGAACCGCTGCTGCAGGTGTGCCGCGCGCACGAGCTGGCGTGGGTGCCGTTCTTTCCGCTCGGCTCGGGCTTTGTCGGAACCGGGCCGGCGACCAACCCGCAAGCGGCCGAGGCCTTCGCCAGCCTCAAGAAGGTCACCGACCATCCCGCGGTGATCGCGGCGGCCGCCGCCCAGAACGCCACCCCCGCGCAGGTCGGGCTGGCCTGGCTGCTGGCGCACGACCCGCGGGTGCTGCTGATCCCGGGCACCGCCAACGCCGAGCACTTGGCCGAGAATGTCGCCGCCGCCGAGCTGCACCTGGACGCCGACACGCTCGCGACGCTGGATGGGCTGGCCGATCCGCGCCGAACGTGCACTCAGACCGACTTTTGCGGCGAATGTTCGTCCTGAGTGCACGCTCGGCGAGAAGAGCCGCCACCAGCGCACGCTCGGCGACGATGAGGCGGGTAGGTCAACCCGTCTCGGCGATGGTGGCGCTGGCGATCACCTCGTCGCCGGCCAACATGTCGGGGCGGTAGCAGACCACCGTCTGGCCGCGGGCCACCCCGCGCAGCGGGTCGGTCAACCGCACCACCAGCCGCTCGCCGGCCAATTCGGCGACCGCGGGCACCGTGTCCCCGTGGGCGCGGACCTGCACCTGGCAGTCGATCGGCCCGGACGGCGCGGTGCCCGAGGTGAACACCGGCCGATCCCCGACCAGGCGCCACACCTCCAGTCGGCGGCGGCGCCGACGGTCACGGTGCCGGTCTGCGCGCGATGTCGGTCACATAGCGGGGCCGGCCGGCTCCGGTCCGGGCC
>PPEA01001013.1 GCA_002967005.1 Mycobacterium talmoniae | reverse complement strand
GGTGTTGCCGGCGGGGCTGGGCGCCGGCTCGGTCGACCCGGACACGGCGCTGGAGGCAAATGCCGGCGTCCATGACTGGCTGGAGCCGCTGCCCGACGCGTTGACACCCGAATCAGCGGTCACCGCACGGCACAGCGTCCGGCTGGCGGTGGCGACCGCCCTGCAGGAGCTTCCGGCCCGTCAGCGCGCCGTGTTGATCCTGCGGGACGTCGTGCAGTTCAGCGCCGCCGAGGTGGCCGAGCTCCTGGAAACCACACCCGCCGCGGTCAACAGCGCCCTGCAGCGGGCCCGCGCGCATCTTGCCGAGCTCGCCGCCACCGAAGACAGCGTGGACGAGCCCGACGACGCCGAGCGCCGGGAATTGCTCGACCGTTACTGTGCGGCCTTCGAAAACGCCGACGTCGCGGCCCTCACCGCGCTGCTGCGAGCCGAGGTCAAGCTCGAAATGCCGCCGGTGCCGGTCTGGTTCACCGGTCGAGACGCGGTGATGGCCTTCCTGGTCAAGCGGGCCTTCACCAAGGCCGGCGACATCGTGATGGTCCCGACCGGCGCGAACGGGCAACCCGCCGTCGCCGAATACCGTCGCGGCGGCGACCACGTCCTGCGGGCCCATTCGATCCACGTCCTCACCACCGGTGCCGGCGGGATCGCCGGGATCACCGTCTTCCTGGATCCGGCGCTTTTTACCGTGTTTGGGATGCCGTCGACCCGGTGAGCGCCGAAGGTCGCGGGAACAAACCGGCGACCACCGAGGTTGAGCGCATCAGGCTTAACTTTGGAGGATTGATGACCGAACCCAGATCAGTGCCGGTGTTATTCGTCAGCGACCCGATCGTGCTGCCCGGCATGGTGGTGCCGATCACCCTCGATGACGCCGCCCCGCGCCGCCGCCGACGCCCGCCCGGGCCAGCGACGTCCGGCACCCTGCTGATCGCGCCCGGCGCCTGGATGACCGCCTACCCGTCCCACGGCGTGCTGGCCGTCGATTCTGCAGG
>PPEA01001012.1 GCA_002967005.1 Mycobacterium talmoniae | reverse complement strand
GCAGCAGGCCATCGCCGGGCAGGCTGCGGGTGTGCGCCGCGGTCGAACCGGTGACCTGTTTTTCGGCGTCGGCGACCACCGCACACAGCTCGCTCAGTGCGTGGTCGCCGTCGAGTTCGACCACCACCCGCGACAGCGGACGGTTCAGGCTGACCGAGGTGACACCGGCGCGTCCGGCCAGGGCCTCGATCACCACCCGCCCGCGTTCGGCGCCGTCGGGCCCGTTCAGGCCCCGGACCTCGATCCAGGCGCGGCTATCGCCGCGCCAACAGCGCCGGGTCAGCGTCGACACGGACGCCTCACCGGAGAGCAGTTTGGCGCCTTCGCGCAGCGGCATCGTGGCGAGATCGACGCTGGCCACGGCGACCGCGCCCACCGCCCCCGCGGCTGCTTGGAATCCCTTTTCGACCGCGCGCAGCGGCAACAACTTCTGCAAGTGACCAAAACCTCCGGCCGTCACGAGAACGCCGGAGGTCTCTTCCGCCGAAAACGGCCCGCGGTACCGGTCGTGCCCTGATGGTCGACGTGATGACGACACCGCGGCGAAGGAATACTCCCCTCCGCCCGTCGAGTCTGCCATATCGCGGCGCGGCGTGCTGCTGAGCCGACTCCGCGTCTGCTGGGTAGTTTCTACAGGCGTGCCGACACCGGAGGTCCCCGCGCAGTACCTGCGCTCGTCATCGGCTCCGCAGCCGCGCACCCTGATCGACATCCTGCACGCCACCGCCGCCCGCTACCCCGACGCCGCCGCGATCGACGACGGCAGCGTGGTGTTGACCTACGCCGAGTTGATCGCCGACATCGAGGAGAGCGTCGCGTGGCTGGCCGCGCGCGGCATCGGCCGCGGCGACCGGATCGGCATCCGGATGCCGTCGGGCAGCTACGCGCTGTACATGGCGATCCTGGCGGTGCTGGCGGCCGGCGCGGCCTACGTGCCCGTCGACGCCGACGACCCCGTCGAGCGGGCCGAGCTGGTGTTCACCGAGGCGCAGGTGAC
>PPEA01001011.1 GCA_002967005.1 Mycobacterium talmoniae | reverse complement strand
CGCCGACCCGAACCGCGCCGCGGGATCTTTGGCCAGCGCGGTCGCGATCACGTCGTCGAGCGCCGCCGGTAATGCATCGACCAGGTCGGTGATCCGCGGCGGCGGGGACTGCAGGTGCGCCATCAGCACCGCGGCGGGGCCTTTCCCGGCCGGGAACGGGGTCTTGCCGGTCAGCAGCCGAAACAGCGTGCAGCCCAACGAATACACGTCGGCGCGCCCGTCAAAGGCCTGTCCCGACAGCGTCTCCGGGGCGGCGTAGGCGACCGTGGCCATCACCGGTTCGGCTTCCATCATCCCCACATCGTGCAGGGCGAGCCCAATGCCGAAGTCGCCCAACAGCACCGACTCGTGCGGGCCCCCGCCGGCGGACAGCAAAAAGTTGGCCGGTTTGAGGTTGCGGTGCACGACGTGGTGGGCGTGGGCGAAATCGAGTGCCTGGGCCACCTGCCCGATGATGTGCACCGCGCGCTGCGGCGTCATCGCGCCGGCGCGCAGCGCCGCCTCGGCGTCGGTGCCGTCGACGAACTGCGACGCGATCCACAGCCGGCCGTCGTCGGTCTGCCCCAGGCCGTACACCGGCACGATCTGCGGATGGGTCAACGCGGCGGCCGCGTTGGCGTCGTGCAGGAACCGGGCGCGGAAATCGGCGTCCTGGGACAGGTCGGCGGAGATGATCTTCACCGCGTCCCAGCGCGGCAGCGTCGGATGGGCCGCCGCGTACACCGTACCCACGCTGCCCGAGCCGAGGACGCGTTCGATGCGGTACCCGGCGACCACGGTGCCGGCCGTCAGCACGCGCCCGGCCCAGCGTTTGCCACGGTCAGGAGTATCGCATACCGGATTTGGTGATCGGTGGATGCAGCCGGTATGGCTACGCTCAGCGCCGCAGCTGTGCCGCAGCTGTTCGGCGGCCGCGCGCACCGTGCCCAGTTGGGCGGCCACCTGGGTCGGCGCGGTGCCGGCGCCGGGGTCGCGGAGGACACCGAGCCCTCGACGGTCAGC
>PPEA01001010.1 GCA_002967005.1 Mycobacterium talmoniae | reverse complement strand
GCAATTCCGGGTGTGGATGACGCTGCTCGACGGGGTGCGGCTGCGCGGCGACGAAACCGTGCTGGACTGGGCTGCGGCCGCGGGGCGGTGCTGCTGGCCGTGGCCAAGCGGCTGCCGCACGGGAAGGCCATCGGCGTCGACCTGTGGCAGGCCGACCAGACCGACAACTCCGAGCAGGCCACCCTGGCCAACGCCGCCCTGGAGCAGGTCCTGGACCGGGTCGAGGTGCATACCGCCGACATGACCGCGCTGCCGCTGGCCGACGGCAGCGTCGACGTCGTCGTGTCCAACCTGGCCATCCACAACATCCCGTCCCGGGACGGGCGCCGCCGCGCGCTGACCGAGGCGGTGCGGGTGCTGCGCCCGGGCGGGCGGCTGGTGATCGCCGACCTGTGGGAGATCCGCAACCACGCCGCCCAGCTGCGCGAACTCGGCTGGCGCAACGTCACCCAGCGCAACCTGGGCTGGCGGATGTGGTACGGCGGCCCCTGGGCGGCAACGCGTTTGGTGACCGCGACGAAACCGTCCTGAGACCGATACCATCGACACCATGGCTGTTCGGGGATTCGGCGATCTCGAAGCCGTCGTGATGGACCGGGTGTGGCGCAGCGGCGCGGTGACCACCGTCCGCGAAGTCTTCGACGACCTGGCCGGCGAACGCCAAATCGCCTACACCACGGTGATGTCGACCATGGACAACCTGCACCGCAAGGGCTGGCTGCAGCGCGAGCGCGCCGGTAAAGCCTTCCGGTACTGGGCCACGATGAGCCGGGAGGAACATTCCGCGGCGCTGATGCGCGACGCGCTGGACGCCGGCGGCGACTCCGACCTGGTGCTCACCCACTTCCTCAACCAGCTCGACGAGCAGGAGTCCACCCGGGTGCGGGCCGCGCTGCGGCGACTGATCGCGGATCGGGATCCGGTGTGAACGCGGCGGTGCTGCTGCTGGGCTATGCGGCCGCGCTGATCTGGCTGGGGCCGCCGCTGCTGCGCCGGGTCACCGG
>PPEA01000101.1 GCA_002967005.1 Mycobacterium talmoniae | reverse complement strand
GGCGCCCCGGCCAGCCGACCTCGGTGCAGCAGCCCGCGCCCGCCGTCGCCGCGGACCCCGAGCCCGTGCGCCTCGTCGACCAGCAGACCGCGCCGTGGCGGCGGCACACCTCGTGCAGTTCCCGCAGCGGGGCCAGCGCACCGTCGGCGGAGAAGCACCGATTCGGTGACGACGACCGCCCGCTCCTCATCGCGCCCGGCCAGCGCCGCCGCGACCGCGCCGACATCGCGGTGGGGCGTGATCGCACCCGCGCCCGGGACAGCCGGCAGGCGTCCACCAGCGACGCGTGCGAGTAGGCATCGGACACCACCAGCGCGCCCGGACCCGACAGGCTGACCAGGGCCCCGATATTGGCGGCATACCCGGAGGAGAACACCAAACCCGATGGGGCACCGACGAAGTCGGCCAAAGCCTGTTCGAATTCCTCATGCAACTCGGTGTTGCCGGTCACCAGCCGGGATCCGCCGGCGCCGGCGCCCCAGGTGTGCAGCGCCTCCACCCCGCCGGCGATGACCGTCGGATGCTGGGACAGCCCGAGATAGTCGTTGGACGCCAGGTCCAGCTCGGTGGCCACAGCGGGCCGGGCCCTCAGCGTGCGCCGCAGCCCGGCCTGGCGGCGCCGTTGCTCCACCTCGGCCAGCCAGGCCAGCGGCACCGGGGCGAACGCTTCGTTGACCTCGAAGACGCCGACGTCGCCGACGCCCAGCCCGGTCTTGCGCAGCACCTTCTCGGTGGCCGGAATGGGTCCGGTCAGCATCAGCACCGGGTCGCGCCGGTGACCGCGCCGCCGCGGTAGGCCACGATCGGCGTCAAACCGAGTTCCAGCGCCAGCGCGGGGGTGGTGACCAGCAGCGCCGCCGCGCCGTCGGAGATCTGCGACGAGTTGCCGGCGTGGATCACCCCGTCCTCGGTGAACGCCGGTTTGAGTGCGGCGAGTTTCTCGGCGGTGGTGCCCCGGCGGATCCCCTCGTCCTCGGTGACGACGGCGGCGTCGCCCCCCGCGTCGGTGAACACCGGAACGATCTGGTCCTTGAACGCGCCGGCGCTCTGGGCGGCGGCGGCCCGCTCATGCGAGCGCGCCGAGTACTCGTCGAGCGCGGTGCGGGACAGCCCCCACTTCTGCGCGATGAGCTCCGCCGAGATGCCCTGGTTGAACGAGAAGTCGTGGTAGCGCTCAAGAACTTTCGGTCCGTACGGCATGCCGGTGGCACGCGCGGCGCCCAGCGGCACCCGGCTCATCACCTCGACGCCGCCGGCGACCACCACGTCCTGCTGCCCGGACATCACGGCCTGCACGGCGAAGTCGAGGGCCTGCTGGCTGGACCCGCAGGCCCGGTTGATGGTGGTGCCGGGGATGGTTTCGGGCCAGCCGGCGGCCAGCACCGCGTACCGGCCGATGTTGCTGGATTGGTCGCCGACCTGGGACACGCACCCCCAGATCACGTCGTCGACGATGGCGGGGTCCACCCCGGTGCGCTCGGCGAGCGCATTCAGCACCACCGCGGACAGGTCGGCGGCGTGCATGCCCGACAACCCGCCGTTGCGCTTGCCGACGGGGGTGCGGACCGCTTCGACGATGACTGCTTCACGCATTGTTTCGCTCCGATCTGATCGCCCATCGACCAGTAAACGACGGCTCCCTTTTCTCGGCGAACGCGGCATAGGCTTCGCCGGCATCCGCGGTGGCGAAGTTACCGGGTTGGGCGCGGGCTTCGTTGGCCAATGCCTGCGGCAGCGTGCAGTCGACACCGGCGGTCAGCAACGCCTTGCTGTGGGCCAGCGCGACCGGCGGGCCGGCCGCCAGCCGGCGCCCCAGATCGTCGACGAAGGCGTCGATCTCCTCGGCGGCCTGCACCCAGGTCACCAAACCCAGCGCGTGGGCCTCCGCCGCGTCGATGGTGTCGGCCAGCAGCACCAGCCGTTTGGCCTGCTGCAGGCCGACCAGTTTGGGCAGCAGCCAGGAGCCGCCGAGGTCGATCGACAGCCCGCGTTTGGCGAAGATCTGGCAGAACCGCGACCCCGGGGTCGCCACGACCAGATCGCAGCCCAGCGCCAGGTTCCAGCCGGCGCCCACGGCCACCCCGGTCACCTTGGCGATCGTCGGGATCGGGAGTTCGTGCAGCGCCAAGGCGACGTCGGTGAGCCGACGCAGCTTGCGGTTGGGGTGCACGTCCTCGGGCACCGAGATGTCCGCACCCGAGCAGAACGCGTCGCCGGCCCCGGTGAGCACCAGCACCCGGACACCGTCGTCGTCGAGGACCGCGCGCAGCGCATCCCGCAACGCGATCCACAGCTCCGGGTTCAGCGCGTTCTTGCGGTCCGGCCGGTTCAGCGTCAGGGTCCGCACGCCGTCGCGGTCGCTGCACAACAGCACCGGCTGGCTCATGCCCCGATCACGCCCCGCTCGCGCAGCGCGGCGATCTCCTCCGCGCCGAGCCCCAGCCGGTCAGCACCGCCGCGGTGTGCTCGCCCAGGCCGGGCACCGCGCCCATCGGCTGCTCGAACCCCGAGATCACAGGCGGCGGCAGCAGCGCCGAGATCGTGCCGTTGGGGGTGTCCACCGACCGCCACCGGTCGCGGTCTTTGAGCTGCGGATGCCCGACGACCTCGCTGGGCGTGTTGTACCGGGAGTTGCCGATGCCGGCGTCATCGGCGATCTGCTGAATCTCGGCGAGATCGTGCTGGGCGCACCAGGTTCGGATCGCCGCGTTGAGCACGTCGCGGCTGGTGCAGCGGCCCGCGTTGGAGGCGAACCGCGGGTCGTCGGCCAGGTCGGGGCGGCCGATGATGTCGCGGGCCAGCCGTTGCCATTCCCGGTCGTTGGTGGTGCCCAGCACGACGGTCTGCTGATCGCGGGTGGGAAACGCCCCGTAGGGCGCCACCGCCGGCGAACTCATGCCCAGCGGCTGCTGATCGATCCCGGAGTGCTGGGTGTAGGTGAGCTGGTAGCCCATGATGTCGGTCATGGTGTCGAACAGGCTGACCGCGACGGCGGGGGCGACCCCCGGGTTGGTGCGGCGCCCGTACAGCAGCGCCACGATCGACAGCGCGGCGTACAGCCCGGTGGAGATGTCGGCGACCGGCGGGCCGGGTTTGGCCGGCATCTCCGGATACCCGGTGACCGCGCAGCACCCCGATTCGGCCTGCACCAAAAGGTCATACGCGCGTTTGTGGGAGATCGGCCCACCCGGGCCGTAGCCGTCGATCTCGACCGGGATGACATGGGGGTGGCGGGTGCGCAGGTCGTCGGGCGCGATGCCCAGCCGCGCGGTGGCCCCCGGTGCGAGGTTGGACACCAGCACGTCGGCGCCGTCGAGCAGCCGGTGCAACAGCGCGATCCCGGCGTCGGATTTCAGGTCCAGCGTCACCGATTCCTTGCCGCGGTTAGCCCAAACGAAGTGCGCGGCAAGACCGTTGACGACGTCGTCGTAGTCGCGGGCGAAGTCGCCGCCGTTGGGGTTCTCCACCTTGATGACGCGGGCGCCGAAATCGGCGAGCACCCGGGTGCACATCGGCGCGGACACGGCCTGCTCCAGCGCCACCACGGTGACGCCGTCCAACGGTGCCGGCATCACATCACCATGCCGCCGTCCACCGGCAGCACCTGCCCGGTGATGTAGGAGGCGGCGTCAGAGGCCAAAAACACGAACGCGCCGGCGACCTCCTGCGGCTCGGCCCAGCGCCGCAACGGGATTCGCGCCATCATGGTGGCGGCGAACTTCTCGTTGGTCCGGATGGTCTCGGTCATCGGGGTGGCCGCCAGCGGGGCCAGCGCGTTGACCAGGATGTTCTTGCGGGCCAGCTCGCGGGCCAGCGATTTGGTGAAGCCGATGATGCCGGCCTTGGCGGCCGAGTAGTTGACCTGCCCCAGCGTGCCGGTCAGCCCCGCCGAGGAGGTGACGTTGATGATGCGGCCGGTGCCGTCGGTGGGCAGAAACGGCAACGCGGCGTGCGCGCAGTGAAACGCGCCCAGCACGTGCACGTCGAGCACCCGGCGGAAGGTGTCCTCGGTCAGATCGGCAAACATCGCTGGCGCGGTGACCCCGGCGTTGTTGACCAGGATGTGCAGCGCCCCTTCGGCGAGCCCGGCGGCCTGCGCGGCGACGGCCTCCGCGGGCGGCGGTGTCGGGTGACGTCCAGCGCAACGCTGTCGGCTTTGCCGCCGGCGGCGCAAATCCGTTCCGCCACAGCGCCGGCCGCGTCGGCGTCGACGTCGGTGACCAGCACCGCGGCACCGGCGGTGGCCAGCGCCTGCGCGACGGCGGCGCCGATCCCGCCGCCGGCCCCGGTCACCAACGCCGACCGGCCGGTCAGGTCGAACAGCGGGTTGGGCATCAGTAGCTCCTCGGCAGCTTCAGGGTGTGCGACCCCAGGTAGTTCAGGATCATCTCCTGGCTGATCGGGGCGATCTTCATCAGCCGGGCCTCGCGGAAGAACCGGGACACGTTGTACTCCTCGGAGTAGCCCATGCCGCCGTGGGTCTGCAGCGCCCGGTCGGCGGCGGTGAAACCGGCGTCGGCGCACAGGTATTTGGCGGTGTTGGCTTCCCGCCCGCAGGGCTTGCCGTTGTCGTACAGCCAGGTGGCCTTGCGCAGCATCAGTTCGGCGGCGTCGAGGCGGGCCAGCGAGTCGGCCAGCGGGAACTGGATGCCCTGGTTCATCCCGATCGGCCGGCCGAACACCTCGCGCTCGTTGGCGTATTTGACCGCCCGGTCCAGGGCCACCCGGCCGATGCCGAGCGCCTCGGCGGCGATCAGCATCCGTTCCGGGTTGAGCCCGTCGAGGATGTAGGAAAAGCCCTTGCCCTCCTCGCCGACCCGGTCTTCCACCGGGACTTCGAGGTTGTCGATGAACAGCTCGTTGGAGGAGACCGCGTTGCGGCCCATCTTGGGGATCGGCCGGATGTCGACCCGGCTACGGTCCAGGTCGGTGAGGAACAGCGTCATGCCGTCGGTCTTCTTGGTGACCTCGTCGTAGTGCTGGGTGCGGGTCAGCAGCAGGATCTTCTCGGACTCCAGGGCTTTGGAGATCCACACCTTGCGCCCGTTGACGATGTAGCGGTCGCCGTCGCGTTTGGCGAAGGTGCTGATCCGCGAGGTGTCCAGCCCCGCGCCCGGCTCGGTCACCCCGAAGCAGACGTGCAGCTCCCCGGACGCGATGCGGGGCAGGGTCCGCGCCTTGAGCTCGTCGGAGCCGTGCACGACGACCGGGTGCATGCCGAAGATCGACATGTGGATCGAGCTGGCGGCGTTCATACCGCCCCCGGAGCGGGCCACTTCCTCGGCGAGCAGGGTGGCCTCGGTGATCCCGAAGCCGTGGCCGCCGTACTCCTCGGGGATCGTCATGCCCAGCCAGCCGCCCTGGGCGATCGCCTCGTAGAACTCCTGCGGGAATTGGTGCGCCTGATCCTTTTGCATCCAATAGTGGTCGTCGAACTTGGCGGCCAGTTCGGCGACCGAGGCGCGGATCAGCTGCTGATCCTCGGTCAGCTCAAAGTTCATCCCGGACATGGGTCCCCTACTTCCTTGCTCGCGAGCAGACGCAAAAGCCCCCTTTTCACGCCGAAAACAGGGACTTTTGCGTCTGCTCGCGCCTAAAACTAACTGTTCGACTTCGCCGCTTCCATCAGCGCGTTCGACTGCCGCTCCCCCTCCTTGTGGTGCGACAGCGCCCTAATCGACACGTCGTGGCCTTCGGCGGCCTTGCGCAGCGCACCGACCGTGGCCTGCTCCCGGGCGATGTGGCGGAACGGGTCGAACGAGTACCAGCGCATCGCGTTCTCGTACGTCATCTTGTTGATGTCGGCGTCGGGCACGTTGTTGGCGGTCAACACCTGCCACAGCTCCTCCGGCGCGCCCGGCCACATCGAGTCGCTGTGCGGGTAGTCGGCCTCCCAACAGATGTTGTCGATGCCGATCTCCTCGCGCAGCTTGACGCCGACCGGGTCGGAGATGAAGCAGGTCAAAAAGTGCTCCCGGAACACGTCGGAGGGCACCTTGTCACCGAAGTCCTGGCCGGTCCAGGTCGAGTGCATCTCGTAGGTGCGGTCGGCGCGCTCCAAAAAGTACGGGATCCAGCCGGTGCCGCCCTCGGACAGCGCGATCTTCAGATCCGGGTAGTCCTTGATCGGCTTGGACCACAGCAGGTCGGCGGCGGCCTGCACGATGTTCATCGGCTGCAAGGTGATCATCACGTCCATCGGGGCGTCCGGGGCGGTGATCGCCAGCTTGCCCGACGAACCGATGTGCACGTTCATCACGGTGTTGGTGTCGCACAACGCTTTCCACAACGGGTTCCAGTACGCGTCGTGGAAGCTGGGGTAGCCCATCGCCGCGGGGTTTTCGGTGAAGGTCAGCGCGTGCACGCCCTTCTCGGCGACCCGGCGCACCTCCGCGGCGCACTTCTCGGCGTCCCAGATCACCGGCAACGCCATCGGAATGAACCGCGCCGGGTACGCCCCGCACCATTCGTCGATGTGCCAGTCGTTGTAGGCCTGCACCAACGCGACCGAAAACTCCGGGTCGTCGGTGGCGAACAGCCGCCCGGCGAAACCCGGGAACGACGGGAAGCAGATCGAGGCCAGGATGCCGCCGGCGTTCATATCCTTGACCCGCTCGTCGACGTTGTAGCAGCCGGGCCGGATCTCATCGAGGCCCTGCGGCTCCAGGCCGTACTCCTCCTTGGGCCGGCCGGCGACCGCGTTGAGCGCGACGTTCGGGATGACGGTGTCCCGGAACTTCCACATGTCGGAGCCGTCCGGGTTGTGCACCAGCCGTGGTGCGTCGTCGAGGTACTTCTTCGGTAGGTGGTTCTTGAACATGTCCGGCGGCTCAACGGTGTGGTCGTCGACGCTGATCAGGATCATGTCGTCTTTGTTCACTGACCCTTCCCTTCCGCTGGGGGGACTTTGCGGGGCGCGCGGGTCGCCCACCTCACTCTAATGGAAATTAGCTTCTCACTTCCCGAGAATCAACATCTTGACGCCCCTGCGAGGCCTCGCAGGGGCGGCTCGGCGGGGCCGGTACCCGGCGCGTTGGCGCACGAATGTGACCAGGTCAGCTGTCCGGTGTTGACCAACCGGACGAATCATGGAAACCTATTGGTCAAATATGAGAATGTGATTCTCCAGAACCGAGGAGACGCTATGCGACTGGGCCCGTTGCCGGCGGACCGCTGGGACGATGCGGTCCACCACGCGCTGGCCCCGATGCTGCCCACGGAACGACGCAACCCCCGGGACGCCGGCACCGCGCTGGCCACCCTGGTCCACCACCCCGACCTGACCCGGGCGTTCCTGCGGTTCAACGTCCACCTGCTGTATCGCTCCACGCTGCCCGAGCGACTGCGGGAGCTGGCCATCCTGCGGGTCGCGCACCGGCGCGGCTGCAGCTACGAATGGGCCCACCACGTCACGATGGGCAAAGCGGCCGGCCTCACCGACGACGACATCGCCGATCTGCAACACGGCGCGGCCCGCGACCCGCTGGATGCGGCGGTGCTGGCCGCGGTGGACGAACTCGACGACAAGTCCGCCCTGTCCGAGGCGACCGAGGTCGCGCTGACCGAGCACCTCACCGAGCGACAGTGCCTGGACCTGGTCTTCACGATCGGCTGTTACACCACGCTGGCAATGGCTTTCAACACCTTTGGCATCGACCTCGAACAAGAGCAGGAGAACTAGACCGTGCCCCATTTCCCGAAACCGGCCGCTGGAAGCTGGACGCAGAACTATCCGGAACTCGGCACCGAGCCGGTCGATTACAGCGATTCGACCGACCCCGACCACTACGCCGCCGAGCAGAAGGCGATCTTCGGCCGCACCTGGCTCAACGTCGGTCGGGTCGAGCGACTCCCCAAGGTCGGCAGCTACTTCACCAAGGAACTGCCCTCGGCGTGCACCGGCACGTCGCTGATCATCGTCAAGGGCAAGGACCAGGTGATCCGGGCGTCCACAACATCTGCCGGCACCGCGGTAACAAGCTGGTGTGGAACGACTTTCCGCACGAGGAAACCGCCGGCACCTGCCGCCAGTTCACCTGCAAGTACCACGCCTGGCGTTACAGCCTGGACGGGGAGCTCACCTTCATCCAACAGGAGGACGAGTTCTTCGACGTGGACAAGAGCGACTACGGCCTGGTCCCGGTGCGCTGCGAGGTGTGGGAAGCTTCATCTTCGTCAACCTCGACGACAACGCCGGCCCGCTCACCGAATACCTCGGCCCGCTGGCCAAGGGCATCGAGGGCTACCCGTTCCACGAGATGACCGAGGTCTACACCTACCGCGCCGAAATCGGCAGCAACTGGAAGCTGTTCATCGATGCGTTCGCCGAGTTCTACCACGCGCCGGTGCTGCACCAAGGCCAGTACACCAAGGAAGAGGCCGCCAAGATCCAGAAGTACGGCTTCGAGGCGCTGCACTACGAGCTGGTCGGTCCGCACTCGGTGATCTCCACCTGGGGCGGCCAGGCGCCGCCGGCGGACCTCAACATGGTCAAGCCGATGGACCGGGTGCTGCGCAGCGGACTGTTCGGCCCCTGGGACAAGCCCGACATCGACGGACTCGACGCGCTGCCGCCCGGGGTGAACCCGGCCCGGGCGCCGCAGTGGGGCATCGACTCGTTCGTGTTCTTCCCCAACTTCATGCTGCTGCTGTGGGAGCCGGGCTGGTATCTGACCTACCACTACTGGCCCACCGCCGTCGACAAGCACATCTTCGAAACCACCTTGTACTTCGTGCCGCCCCGCAATGCGCGGGAGCGGTTGGCCCAGGAGCTGGCCGCGGTGACCTTCAAGGAATACGCGCTGCAAGACGCCAACACCTTGGAGGCGACCCAGACCATGCTCGGCACCCGCGTCGTCAACGACTTCTTGTTGTGCGACCAGGAAATCCTGCTGCGCCACCTGCACAAGACCGCCCGCGACTACGTCAGCGACTACCAGAAGACCAAGGAGCACGCCAATGGCGCTACCCGCTGATTTTGCCGACCTGCAGCCGTACGCCGCCTGGGATCTGGCCACCGAGCCCGAGCGCTACGCCAAGCGGCTGGCCTCCACGATGCCGGAGCTGCAGGAGTTCTACGACGCCGCGTTCCCCCGACTGGAGGACGCCATCACCTATCTGGACAAGTTCGACCTGCACGACCTGCCCGACGACGCGCGGTCGCTGATGCATCTGATGCAGTCGCTGGTGATGGTGTCGTTCCCGGTGGAGGCGTGGAAGCAGCCGCGGGTGCCGGACAGCGGCGCGGCATGGGTGGAGCTGATCAAGGAACCGGTAGTTTAGAAAAGTGTTGACGCTCAAGGCAGCCGGGCTGCTCGACGTCGATGCCGGCGAGATCGTCCGGCCCGGGATCGTGCGGGTCGACGAGGACCGGATCGTCGGCGTCGGCGGCGCGGCCGACGGGGACATCATCGATCTCGGCGACCAGATCCTGTTGCCCGGGTTGATGGACATGGAAGTCAACCTGCTGATGGGCGGGCGGGGCGAAACCCCCGGCCTGTCCCAGGTGCAGGACGATCCGCCGACCCGGGTGCTGCGGGCGGTGGGCAATGCGCGGCGCACGCTGCGGGCCGGGTTCACCACGGTGCGCAACCTGGGCCTGTTCGTCAAAACCGGCGGGTATCTGCTGGACGTGGCGCTGGGTAAGGCCATCGACGCCGGCTGGATCGAGGGGCCCCGCATCGTGCCGGCCGGTCACGCGATCACCCCCACCGGCGGGCACCTGGATCCGACCATGTTCGCCGCGTTCATGCCCGGGGTGCTGGAGCTGACGATCGAGGAGGGCATCGCCAACGGGGTCGACGAGATCCGCAAGGCGGTGCGCTACCAGATCAAGCACGGCGCCCAGCTGATCAAGGTGTGCTGCTCGGGCGGCGTCATGTCGCTCACCGGGGAGGCGGGCGCCCAACACTATTCGGATGAAGAGCTGCGGGTCATCGTCGACGAGGCGCACCGGCGTGGGCTGCGCGTCGCCGCGCACACCCACGGCGCCGAGGCGGTCAAACACGCCGTGGCGTGCGGCATCGACTGCATCGAACACGGGTTTCTGATGGACGACGAGGCCATCCAGATGCTGGTCGACAACGACCGGTTTCTGGTCACCACCCGGCGCCTGGCCGAGGCGATGGACGTGTCCAAGGCCCCGCCGGCGTTGCAGGCCAAGGCCGCCGAGATGTTCCCCAAGGCCCGCACCTCGGTCAAGGCCGCCTACGAGGCGGGGGTGAAGATCGCCGTCGGCACCGACGCGCCCGCGATCCCGCACGGCCGCAACGCCGAAGAACTGGTCACCCTGGTCGACTGGGGCATGCCGCCGGCCGCCGTGCTTAAGGCCGCCACCGTCACCGCCGCCGACCTGATCAACGCCGACGACCGCGGCCGGCTGGCCGAGGGATTGCTCGCCGACATCATCGCGGTGCCCGGAGATCCATTGACCGACATCACCGTCACCCAGCGGGTGAGCTTCGTCATGAAAGGCGGCAAGGTTTATGTCAACAAGAACTGAGGACCTGGTCGAGATCCAGCAGCTGCTGGCCCGCTACGCGGTCACCATCACCCAGGGCGATATCGACGGCCTGGTGGCGGTGTTCACCCCGGACGGCACCTACAGCGCATTCGGCGAAACCTATGCGCTGGACCGGTTCCCGGTGCTGGTGGACGCCGCCCCGAAGGGGTTGTTCATGACCGGGACCGCGGTGGTTGACATCGACGGCGACACCGCCGCCGGCACCCAGCCGCTGTGTTTCATCGACCACGCCACCCATGACATGCGGATCGGGTACTACAACGACACCTATCTGCGCACCGCCGACGGGTGGCGGCTGAAGACCCGGGCGATGACATTCATCCGCCGCAACGGGGCACACGACTCGGGGCGTCCGCACGCCGTGGGCCGGCCGTCGTCCAAATGAATATCGCTGCGTTCCAAGCGGATCTGCGCGCCTGGCTCGACGAAAACGACCTGCGCCCCGGACCGGACGACTCGCTCGAAGGGCACCTCAAGCAGTTCGCCCGGGTCTCGGCCGCCCTCTACGAGGCGGATTGGATGCGGTACGGCTGGCCGGTCGAAGCCGGCGGGCTGGGCGGTCCGGCGATGCTGCGGGCCGTCGTCGGCGAAGAGGTGGTCGGCCGCAGGCTCGCCGAGCCGGGCCGTACTCGATGCTGGAAGTCCTGGCGCCCACCATGATCGACTACGCCCCACCCGAACTCGCCGCCGAAATGGTGCCGCTGCTGCTGTCCGGTCGCGAACAGTGGTGCCAGGGCTTTTCCGAGCCCGGTTCCGGCAGCGACCTGGCATCACTGACCACCCGCGCCACCCCGCACGGTGACCAGTGGGTGATCAACGGACAGAAGGTGTGGACCAGCTTCGCCCAGTACTCGCACCGCTGCATCCTGCTGACCCGCACCGGGGACGGGCACGACGGCATCACCGCGTTCTTCATCGACATGGACACCCCCGGTATCGATGTGCGCCCACTGCGCACCATGCACGGCGTCGACGAGTTCTGCGAGGTGTACTTCGACGACGTCGTCGTCGACGGCTCACGGATGCTCGGCCAGCCCGGTGACGGCTGGCAGTTGGCCATGGACCTACTGCCCTATGAGCGCTCCACCTGCTTCTGGCAACGCATCGCCTACCTGTACGCACGCTTCGATGCGCTGATCGCCGAGGTGAAGCGCCAGGGCGCAGCCGTCGACAACGACCTCGGTGCGGTGTATTTGGCGCTGCACACCTTGCGCAGCCGCTCCCGCGCCACCCAGCACCGGCTGGCCGACGGCGGGCGGCTGGGCCCGGACACCTCCATCGACAAGGTGCTGCTGGCCAGCGCCGAACAATTGCTCTATGACACCACGCGCGACCTGCTGCCGGGCCGCATCGAGCTGGACGACGCCGAGTGGCGCGCCGAGTACCTGTACTCCCGGGCGGCCACCATCTACGGCGGCACCGCCGAGATCCAGCGCAACATCATCGCCCGCCGACTGCTCGACCTTCCGAAAGAGTGACGATGACCACCGCAATGGATGCCACCTCGATCGCGCTGCTGGAAGATACCCTGCGCAAGACCATGACGTCGCATTCCGGCGCTGCACTGGATCGGTCCCTGGCCGAACTCGGCTGGGCAGAAATGCTTTCCGAGGATCCGGACCTGGCAATCCCGCTGGTGTTCCGGCTGCTCGGGGAGACCGGGGCACATGCCTCGGTACTCAACGACGTGATATTGGAGACCATCGGCGCCCTGCCCGGCGGCACTCCCCCGATGCCCTATGCCGGCGGCAGCTGGGTGATCTGGGAACGGACCGAACGCGAGGGCAATCCCGTCCTCGGCGGGCTTCCGCTGCGCCAGGTACCCGGCGGGGAACTGATGCGCCTGGGTGAGGCCCGCCGGGCGTTGGGGTGGTGGATGGTCGGCTCGGCGCGGGCGATGTTGGCCCTGGCCCGCCAGCACGCACTGGACCGGGAGCAGTTCGGTAAACCGATCGCCTCCTTCCAAGCCATCCGGCACCGGCTCGCCGAAACCCTGGCCGCCATCGAAGGCGCCGAGGCCACCCTCACCATGCCGGTCATCGATGGCCCGGACCTGGCCGCCATGCTGGCCAAAGCCGCCGCGGGCAAGGCCGCGCTGACCGCAGCCAAGCACTGCCAGCAGGTGCTCGGCGGCCTCGGTTTCACCGCGGAACACGATCTGCACCGCCACGTCGAGCGGGTACTGGTCCTGGACGGATTGCTCGGCAGTGCCCGCGAATTGACCCGCCAAGTCGGCGGCGGTCTGCGGGCCCGCGGCTCGGCACCACGCCTAGTGCAGCTCTAGCCCCGCCGAGTGGGAACTACGCGACGGGACACGCCGTTGCGGCGTCGCCGAATTCCCGCTGGGGGGTAATGACACCTAGCGCGGCAGGCCGAGCACCCGCTGGGCGATGATGTTGCGCTGGATCTCCGAGGTGCCGCCGGCGATGGTGCCGGAAAAGCTGCGCAGGTAGCGGTCGAACCAGCTGCCGGTGGCGTGGTCTTCGTTGAGCGGCATATAGGTTCCGGAGCTGGCCGGGTGCACCAGCCGCCGACCCCGGCCCCGTCCAGCGCGTGTTCGGCGGCGCTTTGCACGGCCTCGGACCCCAACAATTTGAGCACCGACAGCCCGGGCACATCCTGATCGCCGCGATCGGCTTGGGCCAACGCCACCGAGCCGAGCAGCCGCAGCGCCTGGTTGTCCATCAGCAAGGTGGCGTACTGGTCGCGTTGCAGCGGCCCGACCGGGCGGAAGTCGTGGATCAGATCCCGCAGCCGGTCGGCGAAACTCATCCACAGCAGGGTGCGCTCGTGGCCCAGCGACCCGTTGGCGACGCCCCAGCCCCCGTTGAGCGGGCCCACCAGGTTCTCGGCCGGCACCCGGACGTCGGTGAAGAAGACCTCGTTGAAGTCGATGTCGTCGTGGTCGCACGCCGACGCGAACGGGCGACGCACCACCCCCGCGGCGTCGGTGGGGATCAACAGCACGCTGATCCCCTTGTGCTTGGGGGCGTCGGGATCGGTGCGCACGAAGGTGAGCAGCACATCGGCGTCGTGGGCGCCCGAGGTCCACACCTTTTGGCCGTTGACCACGAAGTGGTCACCCTGCAGCACCGCGCGGGTCTGCAGCGACGCCAGGTCCGACCCGGCGCCCGGCTCGCTCATCCCCAACGACGCGGTGATGTCGGCCCGCAGGATCGGCGCCGCCCACCGATGCTTTTGCTCGTCGGTACCGAACGACAGCAACGAGGCCGCGATGATGCCGACCCCCTGCGGGTTGAAGCTTTGGTAGATCCGCCGCCGCGACAACTCCTCTTGGTGCACGTACTGCTGCAAGATGGTGGCGTTGCGGCCGCCGAACTCCGGCGGGTTGCCGGGAATCAGCCAGCCGTTATCGAACAGCAGCCGCTGCCAGCGCCGGGCCCACGCCGGGACGTGCGAACACGACCTGGGGCGTTCGGTGGCTTCGGCCGCGCTGGGCAGGTGCTCGTCGAGGAACGCCGCGAACTCCGCCCGAAAAGCCTCGACATCGGCATCAAAGGTGAGCTGCACGGCACTCCTCGCCAGTTCGTATTCCCACAGGTCCGCACCGCGCGAGCCGGTTCTCGGCGGCGGACCGGAAAAACTTCGTGGCCCGTCTCGGTTCATTCCGCTTCCCCGGACGCGATGATGAGAATAATATTCTCATGACTGGAAAGTTACAATCTCTGACACGCTGTCTGCGAGGGGGTCTAGGACCACAATGGCACGACGTTCTCCGGTACAGTTCAACCATGTTCTCCCCGCCCCGCACGGATCCGAGCCCCCGGTGACCAGCCCGAGCGAAGAGCCGGCCTGGAAGCAACGCGCCGTCGAGCGCTCCATCAAAACCGCGAAACTGCGGGCCGCCCAGCGGGTCCAACGGTTCCTCGACGCCGCCCAGGCGATCATCATCGAAAAGGGCAGCACCGACTTCACCGTGCAAGAGGTCGTCGACCGGTCCCGGCAGTCGCTGCGCAGCTTCTACCTGCAGTTCGACGGTAAACACGAGCTGCTGCTGGCGCTGTTCGAGGACGCCCTGAGCCGCTCGGCCGACCAGATCCGGGCCGCCACGGCCAACCATTCCGATCCGCTGGAACGGCTCAAGATCGCCGTGCAACTGCTGTTCGAGTCGTCCCGGCCCGACCCGGCGGCCAAACGCCCGTTGTTCACCGACTTCGCGCCGACGCTGCTGGTGTCCCACCCCGCCGAAGTCAAGGTCGCGCACGCCCCGCTGCTGGCCCTGCTCACCGAGCTGATGGAGGAGGCCAGCGCCGCCGGCCAACTCCGCGCCGAGGTCAACCCCCGGCGGATGGCCGCGATGACCATGCAGACGGTGATGTTCAACGCGCAGTCCAGTCCCAACTCCGAGGACCCGGCCGCGCACCCGCTCACCGCCGATGAGGTGTGGGACTTCTGCGCCCACGGCTTCATCGGTGGCTAACCGAGAGTCAGCCTCTCGTCACCGAAGAGCCCGCCTCGCGGGCTGCGGATAATCGTTCTTCTGCTGAGCGGCGCGTTGCGGCGCTGACCCCTGCGATTCCCCGACCGCCCAGCGCCCGCCATCGAGGCGCCCGATGCGATCCGCCGTGCCGTCCGGCCGCACGCAGCCGCGGTAAGAATCGCATTCTCATTTTTGAAGAGTGTAAGCTGTCGTAAATCGATTGCGCCATTGACACCCGCCCGGCGCGGGTGCCAGAGTCGTGACGAAACGATATGCAGCCCTGCGGAGAACGTCATTCCGGCGAGAGGTATACCCCGTGACAGTCAGCGCGACCAGCGACGTCCACTTCGATCCCTACGACGTCGAGATCAACGCCGATCCCTACCCGATGTTCCGGCGCCTGCGGGAAGAGGCACCGCTGTACTACAACGAGCAACATGACTTCTACGCGGTGAGCCGGTTCGCCGACGTCAACAAGGCCCTCGTCGACTACCAGACGTTCAGCTCGTCGCGGGGCGCCATCCTCGAGTTGATCAAGGCCAACACCCCGATTCCGCCCGGGCTGATCCTGTTCGAGGACCCGCCGGTGCACGACATCCACCGCAAGTTGCTGGCCCGGATGTTCACCCCCCGCAAGATCAACGAACTCGAAGCCAAGATCCGGGAGTACTGCGCGCGCAGCCTCGACCCGTTGGTCGGCACCGGACGCCTCGATTTCGTGACCGACCTGGGGGCGCAGATGCCGATGCGGGTGATCGGCATGCTGGTCGGCATCCCCGAGGAGGACCAGGAGGCCATCCGCGACCGGTCCAACGACAACATGCGCACCGAAGCCGGCAAGCCGATGACGATCGCCTCGGAGGGCTTCGACGACGGATCGATCTTCGCCGATTACATCGACTGGCGAGTGAAAAACCCGTCCGACGACATCATGACCGAGTTGCTCAACGTCGAGTTCGAGGACGAGTCCGGGACCACCCGGCGGCTGACCCGCGACGAGCTGCTGATGTACGTCATGGTGGTGGCCGGCGCCGGAAACGAAACCACCACCCGGCTGATCGGCTGGACGGGCAAGGTGCTGGCCGAGCACCCCGACCAGCGCCGCGCGCTGGTCGACAACCCCGCGCTGATCCCCCAGGCGATCGAGGAACTGCTGCGCTTCGAGCCGCCGGCACCGCACGTGGCCCGCTACGTCACCCGCGACGTCGAGTTCTACGGCCAGACGGTGCCCGAAGGTGCCGCCATGATGATGCTGATCGGCGCCGCGAATCGGGACCACCGCCAATTCCCACCCGACGGCGACGTGTTCGACATCCACCGGGAGTCCCGCCAGCATTTGACGTTCAGCGTCGGCACCCATTACTGCCTGGGTTCGGCTCTGGCCCGGCTGGAGGGACGGATCGCGTTGGAGGAGATTCTCAAACGCTTCCCGGACTGGGAGGTCGACCTGGCGAACGCGACGCTGTCACCGACGTCCACCGTCCGCGGCTGGGAGTCCATGCCCGCCGCGGTCGGATGAATCCACTTCTACAAGTTAGGAATTGAGGTATTGATGGCCGGGCGAGTTGAGGGCAAGGTTGCATTCATCACCGGCGCGGCACGCGGCCAGGGCCGCAGCCACGCGGTGCGATTGGCGCAGGAGGGCGCCGACATCATCGCGATCGACATCTGTAAGCCGATCGCCGACGACATGCTGATCCCGGCGTCCACGCCGGAGGATCTGGCCGAGACCGCCGATCTGGTCAAGGGGCTCAACCGCCGCGTGGTGACGGCCGAGGTCGATGTCCGGGACTGTGACGCGCTCAAGGCCGCCGTCGATTCCGGGGTCGAGCAGCTGGGCCGGCTGGACATCATCGTGGCCAACGCCGGAATCGGCAACGGCGGCGACACGCTGGACAAGACCACCGAAAAAGACTGGCAGGACATGATCGACATCAACCTGTCCGGCGTGTGGAAGAGCGTGAAGGCCGGTGTCCCCCACCTGCTGGAGGGCGGTCGCGGCGGCTCCATCGTGCTGACCAGCTCGGTCGGCGGGCTCAAGGCCTACCCGCATTGCGGCAACTACGTCGCCGCCAAGCACGGCGTGGTGGGCCTGATGCGGTCCTTCGCGGTCGAGTTGGGCCAGCACATGATTCGGGTCAACTCGGTGCACCCCACCCATGTCAACACCCCGATGGTGATGAACGACGGCACCTTCAAAATGTTCCGGCCCGACCTGGAGAACCCGGGTCCCGACGACATGGCCCCGATCTGCCAGCTGTTCCACACCCTGCCGATTCCGTGGGTCGAGCCCGAGGACATCAGCAACGCGGTGCTGTTCTTGGCCTCCGACGAGTCGCGCTACATCACCGGTCTGACCCTTCCCGTCGACGCGGGCAGCTGCTTGAAGTGACCGCGTCGGGCGTGATTCTGCGT
Organism: Mycobacterium talmoniae; assembly: GCA_002967005.1. Lineage (GTDB taxonomy): Bacteria > Actinomycetota > Actinomycetes > Mycobacteriales > Mycobacteriaceae > Mycobacterium > Mycobacterium talmoniae. The sequence continues at coordinate 1,819 of PPEA01000101.1, read as the reverse complement.
CCACCAAACGAAAGTGCGAGAGGACCCCGTGGTGGACGCAGAGTCAACGGCGACGGTGGGCCGCGCTGCTATGCAGCTAGGGTTCATCGGCCTGGGCAACATGGGCGCCACGATCGCTCGGCGCCTGCACCACATGGGGCACCAGCTCGTCGTTTTCGACGTCCGCCGCGACGCGGTCGACGAGTTCGTCACGCTGGGCGCCCACGCCGCGTCCTCCCCGCGCGAGGTGGCCGATCGCGCCGAGACCGTACTGGCGAGCCTGCCGTCGTTGGCCGCGTCGGTGGAGGTGGCCACCGGCGCCGAGGGGGTGATCCACGGCGGCCGGGTGAAGCGCTTCGTCGACCTGTCCACCGTGGGGAGCCGGGTGGCCACCGAGATCCATGACCGGCTCGCCGAACGCGACATCGCCTTGATCGACTCCCCGGTCAGCGGCGGCCTCCGCGCCGCGCGCAACGGCACCCTGGCGGTGATGATTTCCGGGCCGCTCGGTGACGTCGAGGCGGTCAAGCCGATCCTCAAATCGATCGGACGCACCTTCTACCTCGGGGACAAACCGGGTCTGGCGCAGACCATGAAGCTGGCCAACAACATGTTGTCGGCCACCGGCCTGGCCGCCACCGCCGAGGTCGTCACCATGGGCGTCAAATCCGGTCTGGACGCCGGGGCGATGATCGAGGTGCTCAACGCCGGGTCCGGGGCGTCCATCGCCAGCCGGGACAAGTTCCGCGCTCGATCCTGCCGCGCACCTTCGACTTCGGGTTCGCCACCGGGCTGATGGTCAAGGATGTACGGCTGTTCGTCGAGGAGGCCAAGGAGCTGGGTCTGTCGATGGAGATCGCCGAAGCGGTGGCGCGGCTGTGGGAGGTGGTGCTTCGGGAAGCGGGCCCGGACTCCGATTTCACCTCGGTGATCAAACCGATCGAGCGGGCGGCCGGCGTCATCGTCGGCGAGTCGCAGGCCGCCGGTTAGCCCGGCCCCAACCGGAATTCTCCGGTTGCCCGGTGCCGGTACCAGCCGCCGGCGGCGTGGGATCCGCCGTCGACATGCAGGGTCTGCCCGGTCAGGTAGCTGGCCAGGTCGGACGCCAAAAACACGGCCGCACCGGCGATCTCGTCGACGTCGCCGGCCCGGCCCATCGGCACGATATCGCCCGCGCCGGCGGCCAGCCCGTCGAAGCCCAGCCGCAGCAGCCCTTCGGTCACGGTGATGTCGGGGGCCAGCGCGTTGACCCGGATCCCGTGCGGGGCCAGCTCCACCGCGGCGGTCTTGGTGTAGTTGATCACCCCGGCCTTGGCCGCGGCATAGGCGGCGTATCCCGGTGCGGCGCGCACCCCTTCGATCGAGGTCACCGTGATGATGCTGCCCGGCGACCCGGCCTCGACCAGCTGGCGCGCCACCCGTTGGGTGCATAGCAGCACATGGCGCAGATTGGCCTTGTACAGGGCGTCCCAGCCGTTTTCGCTGGTCTCCAGCAGCGGCGAGTTAAATGTGCCGCCGGCGTTGTTGACCAGGATGCGCACCGGCCCGAGTTCGGCGGTGGTGCGCGCCAGCGCGGCGTCGACCTGGGCGCTGTCCCGCACATCGGTGACGATGCCGAGCGCGCCGAGGGCGTCGGCGGCCGCGGCGCAGCTGTCCGGGTCCCGTTCCCAGATCGCCACTTTCGCGCCGAAGGCGGCCAGGCCGGCGGCGATGCCGCGGCCGATGCCCGCGCCGCCGCCGGTGACCACCGCGACGCGTCGGTCAGCAGGATGTCCGACGGATCGATTGCCATGGCCGCCTATCGGGTGGGTGCCGGGTTCGGGTGGTAGCCGGCCGGGGT
>PPEA01001009.1 GCA_002967005.1 Mycobacterium talmoniae | reverse complement strand
CGCCGCCGACGTCGCGGCGCTGGGCCTGGCGACCACCCGGGCGCACGCCGACTCCGCCGACCGGCTGACCACGCTGGAGCTCGACATCGCCGACGAGGGCTCGGTGATCGACGGCGTCGCCGCGGCCATCCAAACGCTGGGCGGGCTGGATGCGGTGGTCAACGCGGCCGGCGTCCTGCGCGCGGCCCACACCCACGACATGAGCCTGCAGTTGTGGAACCAGATCATCGGCATCAACCTGACCGGCACCTTCCTGGTAGTGCGGGAGGCGCTGCCGGCGCTGCTGGCCAACGACACCAGCGTGATCGTCAACTTCAGCTCGACCTCGGCGACGTTCGCCCACCCCTACATGGCGGCCTACGCCGCCAGCAAGGGCGGCATCCAGTCCTTCACCCACGCGCTGGCGCTGGAGTACGGGAAACAAGGGGTGCGGGCGGTGTGCGTGGCGCCGGGCAGCATCAAATCCGGCATCACCGACGCCACCGGCGGCTACCTGCCGCCGGACTCCGACTGGTCGCTGTTGGCCAAGCTGTCGCCGATTCTGCCCACCACCCTGGAATCCAGCGGCGCCCCGATGGGCGACCCGGCGGCGGTGGCCGGGGTGGTCGCGATGCTGGTGTCCGACGACGGGGCATTTATCACCGGCACCGAAATCCGCATCGACGGCGGCACCCACGCCTAAGCGTTGACTCTGCGGCTAGGGCGCGGCCATCTCGCACAAACCCGCCCTCAGCGCAGAGTCAACGGTGTCCAGGCCGCCGTCCAGCGCGGCGAAGAAGGATTTTGTGACGGTGTCGAGCAGCGCCACGCGCGCGGCCCGGATCTCGGCGGCCGCGCCGTCGTGCGGGTGGCGTGCCAGCGCGCCTTCGGCCATGCCGATCACGGCCGCGCCGACCCCGAGCGGATAGATGATGCGAAACGGCATGCGGTAGATCGGGTTCCGCACCCCGGCCGCGGCGGCGCCGCTGACGAGGGCGTGGTAGTCCAGCACCCGGTACCCGGGC
>PPEA01001008.1 GCA_002967005.1 Mycobacterium talmoniae | reverse complement strand
GCGGCGCTGCAGCATTCGGCGGCGTTGGCGCAGACCATGGCCGCGCGGCACGGCCACCATCGACGAGTCGCACAGCACCGGTGCCCCCGCGGCCAGCGCGGCGTGCGCCCGGGTGACAACGTCGGCGGTGTAGGCGATGTGCTCGGCGAGGTCGACCTGCCCGCAGGTGTGGATCAGCCGCACCACCACCCGCTCGACGTCGGCGGGAAACCCGGCCAGGTCCGCCTCGGCGCGGATGGTGGCAAACGACTGCCGGTAGATCTCGGTGGCGTCGCGCAGGTAGTCGAGCACCCGCTCACCCTAGCGATGCGCGGGCAAAACCCGGTATGCCGGATCGGCCAGGCCGGTCGCGACCAGCACCTGACCGGCCGGCGGGGCACCGCAGGCCCGCTCGCAGCCCACGAAGTGCCGCCGCCCGGTGTCCGCGTCACCGGCCCGGCGCGGCGCGGCCGCATCGGCCCGCACGTCGGCGACCGCGTGCCGGCAGCCGGGGCTGCCGACGCACGCGCTGACCATCAGCCAGGGGGAGTCGGCGTCGAACACCAAACCCAGCGGCGCCAACACCCGCAGCGCCGCGTCGGCGACCGCCTCCTCGAGGTCACACACCAGCACCGACCGCCACGGCGTGATCACCAGCGGCGCACCGATCACCGCCAGGTACTCGGCCACGTGGGCCGAAAGCACCCCCCAGCGGCACCGCCGCGCCCAGCGCCACCCGGCCGCGTCCTGCTCGATCCAGCCGACCGGCGGCCGCTCGACCGGACCAAACCGAGCGCCGTCCGGGTCGCGTCGGGCAGCAGGTCGCGCGGATCGCTCAATTCCGTTACTCGCCACGCGGTTCCGCGAATCTCCAGGAACCGCGCCGCCAGCGTGACCAAACGTGCCCACCACGTCGCTGGGCGCCAGCCGGACCCCGGTGTCGCGCCCGCTGAGCAGCAGCGCCACCGCGTCGTCGAGAACGTGCACGCCCACGTCGGCGGCCAACCCCGAGACGTCGCCGCGGC
>PPEA01001007.1 GCA_002967005.1 Mycobacterium talmoniae | reverse complement strand
GGCCATGCTGGCCAGCGGGCTCAACGGCACATCGGCCACCGCCCGCACCGTCACCTCCACGCGGGGGCCCCGCGGCCGCAGCAGGGCGAGTTCGATCGCGCCGGCGCCGGACACGTTGACCGGATCGAACCCGACCTGCACCGGGTCGACCTCCCCCGGGGAATCCGGCCCGATCGCCAGGTGCACGACGTTGTCGTGCCCAAAGGTGGCCGCCCCCACCGGTTCCACCCCGACGGTCACCGTCTCGGTGAACGCCGGCACGATCACGGTGTGCGCGTCGACCCGCACCACATTCTGACCGGGCGACGCCTCCACGTAGAGGGCGGCGCCGCTGACCGATCCGCTGATCGTGATCGACACCGGCTGGTTGGGGATCTCCACGCTGGGGGTGCGGGACCCGAGTAGATAAAAGGGCATCATCGGCTCCGATGCGTCCGGGAGGTGCGCACGCCGTTGGCGTCGACCTGCCATTCCGACAACAGCTTGGTCGCGGTCTTACGCAGCCGCCGCAGGTCACCGTCGGAGCGGCCCCGGTCAGCTGCGCCATCTTGTCCACCACCCCGTCCAGGCCGGCGGCCTCACGCAGCGCGGCCTGCCGAGCGGCCAGCGGCTGCAGCACCCGGCGGGGGCCCCGGACGCACCGTCGGCGCTCACCAGCGCGGCGGCGATCAGCGCGTCGACGTCCACCGCCCCCGAGGACACCAACGACTCCAGGTGATAGCTCATCTCGGCGGCCAGGTTCGGGTCGGTGAGCAGCGCGGCGCACGATTCGGGTTCCGGCGCGCCGATCACCACGCCCAGCGCGGCGAGCACCACGAAGCGGACCGCGAAATCGTGGTGCACCCCGGTCGGGCCCAGCTCCGCGAGCAGCGCATCCCAGTAGGGGGTGTAGGCCCGGTAGTGGGACTGCAGGTAGCCGGTGGTGATCCATTCGCCGGGTTCGGTAGACCCGGACCGCGGCGCAGGCCACCGCGGTGTCGTCGGTGTTGGCGCCCAGCACCCGGT
>PPEA01001006.1 GCA_002967005.1 Mycobacterium talmoniae | reverse complement strand
TCGTCCGGGGCGCGGGGTGCAGGCCGCCGCGGCGGCCACCGTCACCAGCACAACCACCAGACCCGCGACCCGTGATGCCCATGAGGTTTCTGTTGTCATTGTGGCTGATGTTAGAAGGCGGGGCGGCTCGACCAGCGGAGGCGCACCGAGACCGAACCGTTACGTGTGACGGCTTGGCTCGGTCCTAGCCGTCCCACCAGCATTGGCTGGCGACGATATATTTGCCCGATGACCGCCCTCCGCCCGTCGCCGTCCCCCCGGTAGCGCATGCTCGCCGTCGGATCACTGATCGCCGGATACCGCATCGAGCGAGTCCTCGGCGAGGGCGGCATGGGTGCGGTCTATCTGGTGGCCAACCCCGAACTCCCCCGCCGTGAGGCAATGAAACTGCTGTCGGCCGAGTTGTCGCGGGATAAGGGGTTTCGGGCCCGGTTCATCCGTGAAGCCGACGTGGCCTCCCAGCTGGACCATCCCAACATCGTGTCGATTCACCGGCGCGGCCAAACCGAAGACGGTCAGCTGTGGATCGCCATGCAGTTCGTCGACGGCACCGACGCCGACGCCGCGCTGCGCGCCGGGCAGATGACCCCGGAGCGGGCGGTCCACATCGCCGGCGAGGTCGCCAAAGCGCTCGACTACGCCCACCGGCACAACGTGCTGCACCGCGACGTCAAACCCGCGAACTTCCTGCTGTCGGGCGAGGTCGGCCCCGAGGAGCGGGTGCTGTTGGGAGACTTCGGCATCGCCCGGGCGTTTGACGACGCCAGCCTGACCGGCACCGGCCAGGTGATGGCCACCGTCTCCTACGCGCCACCGGAGGCGCTGAGCGGCGCCACCGTGGACCGCCGCGCCGACCAGTACTCGTTGGGCTGCGCGCTGTTTCGGATGCTGACCGGCAAGACGCCGTTCGGCGATGCCGGCGGGCAGGCCGCGGTGATGAAGGCCCACCTGCATCAGCCGCCGCCGCGGGTCAGCGAGATCGCGGGATGGTTGTCACCGGCGCTGGACGGCGTGCTCGCGACC
>PPEA01001005.1 GCA_002967005.1 Mycobacterium talmoniae | reverse complement strand
GCGCGAACCGGCGCTGCTGATCGCCGACGAGGTCACCAGCATGGTCGACCAGCAGGGTCGCGAGGTGCTGCTGCGGGTGCTGTCCGGGCTGCGGAACCGGCACCAGACCACCCTGGTGCACATCACGCACTACAACACCGAGGCCGACATCGCCGACCGCACCATCAACCTCAGCGACTCCCGCGATAACGCCGGGGTCGTCGAACTGGTCGGTGCCGCCGCCGCGCCGGCGGCCACCGCGGCGGGCGGCCACCGGGACGCGGCGCCGGTGATCGAACTGCGCGGGGTGGGCCACGAATACGCCAGCGGCACACCGTGGGCCAAGGCCGCGCTGCGCGACATCAGCTTCGAGGTGCACACCGGCGACGGGCTGCTGATCCACGGCGGCAACGGATCCGGCAAGTCCACGCTGGCCTGGATCATGGCCGGGTTGACGGTGCCCACCACCGGCAGCTGCCTGCTCGGCGGCCGCCCGATGCACGAGCAGGTCGGTGCGGTCGCGTTGTCGTTCCAGGCGGCCCGGCTGCAGTTGATGCGCAGCCACGTCGGGCTGGAAGTCGCGTCGGCGGCAGGGTTTTCGCCCGACGACCAGGACCGGGTGACCGCCGCGCTGGCCGTGGTCGGCCTGGACGCCGCGCTGGCCCAGCGGCGCATCGACCAGCTCAGCGGCGGGCAGATGCGCCGGGTGGTGCTGGCCGGTCTGCTGGCCCGGTCGCCCCGAGCGCTGACTCCTCCGACGAGCCGCTGGCCGGGCTGGACGCCGGCAGCCAGCGCGGCCTGCTGCAGCTGCTGGAGGAGCTGCGCCGCGACACCGGGTTGACCGTGGTGGTCATCTCCCATGACTTCGTCGGGTTGGAGCGGGGCTGTGCCCGCGCACCCTGCACCTGCGCGACGGGGTGCTGGTGCCCGCCGCGGCGGCCGCCGGGGGTGTTTCATGAGCACGGCGTCGCGGCCGGTGGTGCTGCTGCGCCCGGTGCCCGGTACCTCGGCCATCCACCGGCTGTGGGCCGGCGCCAAACTGATCGTCGT
>PPEA01001004.1 GCA_002967005.1 Mycobacterium talmoniae | reverse complement strand
CGGTGTGGCCGGTGTAGGCCAGCGACAGGTACAGCACCAGCAACAGCACCCCGCAGGCCAGCGCCAGGCAGACCGTCATCACCACCGCGGCCGCCAGCGCCGACCGGGTGCGCACGCTGGCCTGCAGCGGGTTGAACCGCCCGAGGATGCCGAGCGCTCGGGCTATCCGCCCTGCCACCGCCACCTCCCGAGTCGTCGCGTCACACCGCATGCCCCGTCATCGTGGCCCGATACCGCTGTGAAGACGCTGAACGCCGCGCCGGCGAGATCAGCTCACCTCGGCGACCAGCTTGTCGACCACGTCGCGCACATCGGCCGCCAGCGTGGCGTGCTCGGCCGGGTGCACCCCGTCCAGCGACTTCAGCGGCACCGACAGCTTGATCGCCTCGACCACCCGCGGGCCGGCGATGCCGAACGACTTGCGGGTCTCGTCGTGCGCCCACACCCCGCCGTATTGCCCCAGCGCCGCGCCGATCACCGCCAGCGGCTTGTCCTTGAGCGCGCCGTTGCCGAACGGGCGCGACAGCCAGTCGATCGCGTTCTTGAGCACCGCGGGAATGCTCCCGTTGTATTCCGGGGTGACCACCAGGGCGGCGTCGGCGGCCGCGGCGGCGTCGCGCAACGCGGTCACCGCCGCCGGGGTGTCGGCCGGCGTATCGATGTCCTCGTTGTAGAACGGCAAGGCGCCGAGCCCGTCGAACACCGTCACCGTCACGCCGTCGGGGGCGCTGTCGGCCGCCACCTGGGCGATCTGGCGGTTCACCGACGCGGCGCGCAGGCTTCCCACCAGCACCAGCACTGTGATGTCTGCCATCGTTGACTCAAATCCCTTCGATCCGTGGTGTACATCCTTGCACGTCTGAACCGGACCGCAGTCCGGTTTATTCCGGCGAGGCTAGAGTACACGCTGTGAGGGTCGACGGATTGCCCACGCTGCCGGTGTCCGACGCCGGGCCACCGGAGCGCGGCGACGCCGCCCGCAACCGGGCCCTGATCCTGGATGCGGCGCTGCGGCTGGCCGCCGAGCGCGG
>PPEA01001003.1 GCA_002967005.1 Mycobacterium talmoniae | reverse complement strand
CGTCGCGGATCACCCACGACTCGTTGGCGTAGCGCAGCACCACCGCGGCCGACCCGCTGAGCACCTGGCGGCGATCGGACAGATCCGGGGCGCCGTCGATCACGGTCACCGTCACCGGTGACGGGGCCCCCACCCCCAACGTCGGGGTCACCGAGTCGCAGATCAGCCACGACGCCGACGCCGGGCTGCTGGGCGAGAACTCCGAGGGCGCGCCGGGGATGCCGACCAGCGGGCCGTGCGGGGCCTCGGCGATCTGACTCGACCGCACCTTGTGCGGGTTCTCCGGCCGCCCGGCGATCAGCCGCGCCGAGGCCAGGTTCAACGCCGGATACAGCGTGTCCCCCACCCGCACGTACAGCGCCCCGGAGTCGCGGTCGGCGATGATCGGCGTCTCACCGATCTGGCCGGACGGACTCAGAAACGACATCAGCAGGGCGCCCAGGCAGACGACCACCGCCGCCGACACCGAGGCGACCACGGCCAGCGCCTGCCGCCGGCTCGGCTCGACTTCCATTCGGACCCGCCAGCGGGTCAACGCCAGCGCGGTGCGGCGCGCCAAAAACTGGTGACCCGTCACCTGTGTCCGGGTCGACAACCCCAGCCCGTAGCCGGGCCCGCGCTCGTGCTCAGCCATGCCGGATCACGTTCCGGCCCGCCGGCATGTCGCGATGCCCCGCACCGCCGCCATTCATACCGATAACGGTAGGCCGCCCGGAGTCGGACCACCACGCCCCAGCGGTGCGCCGAGCCGCGCTAAAAGCGGCGTCGACCACCGTGTTGTTGCTCGTCATCTGCCCCTACATGGATTCGTCTGGATTGCCCACAGGCATGCTAGCGACCCCGGGCATGGTCCGCTCGTCAAGCGAACACCGCCGGCGGTGCGGCACGATGGGGCGACGGTGGGCGACACGGGAGGGAGGGCCGGCATGACCGAACCGGCGCCGTCGCTGGCCGAACTCGCCGGACGGTTCGGGGTGGCCACCGCCTACGAGGACTGGACCGGACGCCAGGTCCCGGTCCCGGACACCACCC
>PPEA01001002.1 GCA_002967005.1 Mycobacterium talmoniae | reverse complement strand
CATCGCCCACGGCGCCCGGCCGGGTGATCCTGGTTGACGCCGCAGCCGGGGCTTGCCCCCGCCGTGCTGCGGCCGACCTGACCGACGGCCGCTCGGTCGAGGTGTGCGCCCCGGCCTGCGACATCACCGACCCCGACGTGGTGGCGGCGGCGGCCGCCGCGCACGCCGGTGCCGGCGCCTCGCTGCTGATCCACGCCGCCGGGGTGGCCCGGTTCGGCCCGCACCACCGGCTCACCGCGGCCGACCGGGCGGCGGTGTTCGGCGCGAAAGTCGCCGGGCTGGCCCGGCTGACCGAGGCGTGGCCGCTGCGCGCCGACGCGCGGATCCTGGTGTGCTCCTCGATCTCGGGGGTATGGGGTGGGCACGGGCACGGCGCCTACGCGGCCGCCAACCGCATGCTCGACGTGCTCACCGACCGGCTGCGGGACCGCGGATGGGATGCCACCGCGGTGCGTTGGGGGCTGTGGCAGGGCGCGGGCATCGTCGACGCCGCCGAGATCACCCGCATCGAGCGGTCCGGCCTGCTGGCGATGGACCCCGACGAGGCGCTGGAGGCCAGCCTGCGTCGCCACGACGGCGACCCGCTGATCCTGGCCGCCGACCTGGACCGGCTGCGGGTCTTCTTCGACAGCCAGGGCAGCCCGCTGCCGCTGGCCGCGGCCGAAAACCCGCCCGCCGCAGCGCCAACCGAGCAGCTGCCGGTCGCCGAGGCGGTGCCGTGCCGCGTTGGCCGCCGGCGTTGAGCCTTCCGGAGCCGGCCGCGGTGGACCTCAACGCCGCGCTGATCGACCTCGGGGTGGACTCGCTGCTGGCGCTGGATCTGCGCAAACGGCTGCGCCGCGGCACCGGCCGCTCGGTGCCGCTGGCCAGCCTGCTCGGCGGGATCACCGGCACCCAACTGATCGATGCCCTGCAGCCCGCCGAGACCCACCGGCCCACCCGGCCAGAAAGATTGGAATCCACGCGTGACTGAGACCACCCTCGACGAACAGCGCCTGGAGCTGCTGCGCCGCCGGCTGGCCGCCCAAGGCCTGTCGCGCACCG
>PPEA01001001.1 GCA_002967005.1 Mycobacterium talmoniae | reverse complement strand
ATATCGAGTATCCGCAGCGGCCGGCCGAATTCGGCGGCGGCCCGCGCGGCGCGGTCGGCGACCCAACGCCACTCGCGTTCGCGGACCCGGATATCGGCGTAGGCGCGGTCGTAGGGCTCGGCCACCCGATCATAGGAGCGGTCCGGCCGCGTTGCGGCGGGCCGGTATTCGACCAGCGGCTCGGCCGCGCCGCCGAGGTACTTGCGGACGGATCCGACCCAGCCGTGCGACTTTTTACCCGGCGTGGCGATCAGATAAAGATTCGGGCGGGCCTCCGGTCGGCGACCCGCCCACGCGAAATGGTCTTTGTGCGCCGACACGGTGGTGTAGTTGCGGTTGCCGTAACTGGGCACCCCGAACACGTCGGCGAAGAACGGGGCAAACCAGCGTGCCGTGCGGCAGGCGTGGAAGTAGGCTCGCCCGGTGGGGGAGAACGGAATCGGCATCGTTCGCCACTCATGTGGTGAGAACTGTTCGGGCCAGTCGGTGGAGCCGAACATCGGGCCGTACAGGCCGGCATGGCTGATCAGGTGCAGTTGGTCGATCACCCGCCCGGCATCGGCCAGCCGGGCCAGCTCGCCGACGAACTCGCTTTTGTGGTGCACGCCGGTGACGACCACCTCGGCGTCGGGATGCGCGGCGGCCAATTCGCGGGTCATGGTGGCCGCCGCCGTCGCGAACTCCGCCGAACCGCCGCGGTAGTGGGTGGTGTAGGAAACCCAGATCACCGGGACCGCAGCGTGTTTGGGTGCGATGTCGGCGAACGGCAGGCGCGGGTGGTCCCCGGCAGGAATCCAGGCGCCGTAGTCGCCGACCAGATCCAACGCCTCGGCGCGGTCCAGATCGAACACCCGCATCCGAGTCGGCGGCGGGCTGTAGCAATGCAGCGACAATCCCGTCGCGCCGGCCGTCATATCGTGAATCACGTCGGGCGTGATCGGAATCGGCGCGCCCTCGGCCCGCACCGCCGCCTCGACCGGCACCAGGCGCGGGCCCTCCCAGCCGAACCGCCGCTCGTGAAAGTCACCCTCGACCGCGACGACGAATCCGCC
>PPEA01001000.1 GCA_002967005.1 Mycobacterium talmoniae | reverse complement strand
CGAGCCCCACCGCCATCGGGTTGTTGGGCTGCTCGGCGCGCACCTGGGTCGGCGTCGCGGCCGCCTCGGCGGGCACGTCGTCGACCGGCGGGGCTTGTTCGGCCATCGCCATCACTTGCGGGATGGCGATGGCCAGGATCAGCGGAATCAGCAGCGGCGAGGCGAAAAGCATTCCCCAGGTGGTGAAGCCGACGGGAATGAAGAACGCCTCATAGGCGATGAAGAACAGCAGCGGGAACCAGGCCACGGGGTTGGCAATGATGGAGCTGAGCGCCCCGCTCGGGTTCTGCAGGAACTGCATCAGCTGCTGGAACATCTGGCTGAAAAAGTCGGTGCCGCCGGTTGACTGCGCGGCCGGAGACTGCGTGGCGTCGGCCTTCATCACCGTCGGCGCGGCCTGGGTGCGCGGCGCCGACGCCAGGGCGACGGTGGACACCGCGTGGTAGGTGCCCATCGTGGTGGCGGCCTGGATCCACATCCGCACGTAGTCGGCTTCGTTCAGCGCGATCGGAATCGTATTCAGGCCGAAGAAATTCGTCGCGACCAGCACCCCGTGGATGGTGTGGTTGAGCGCCAACTCCGGCAACGTCGGCATGGCGGCCAACGCGGTGGTGTAGGCGGCGGCCGCGACTTCGTGCTGGGCGGCACTGCCGGCGCTGTTGACGCTGGCCTGGGCCAGCCACGCCAGGTAGGGCAGGTGCGCGGCGACGTAGGTCTCCGCGCTGGAGCCCTGCCACGCCCCGGTTTGCACAGCGGCCAGTATCCCGGTGAGTTCTTCGGCCACTGAGGCGTATTCGACGCTCAGCGACGTCCACGCGCCAGCCGCGGCCAGCAGCGCTCCCGGTCCCGGACCGCTGCTCAGCAACGCCGAATGCACTTCCGGCGGTGAGGCGATCCAGACTGGCCCGACAGGCATGGTTACAGCCCGCCGCCATAGGTCGCGGCGGCCGCGGCGTCACCCGCGGCGTAGCTGGCCCCGGATTCACCGACCGCCGACTGCCCGCGCGGCCCAACTCTTCCACGCCCTGGGCGGCCACCGCGGCGATACTCGT
>PPEA01000100.1 GCA_002967005.1 Mycobacterium talmoniae | reverse complement strand
TTGGGCGCGGTGGCCACCGCGATCGCCACCCAGCTGTCCAGCCGGCCGAACTCGTCGACGTCGGCGCTGCGGTACAGTCTGCGCGCGGCCGTCGGCCGCGGTGCCGTCGCGTTCCGGCAGCGCGCCGTGGGCGCCGTATTCCGACGAGCTGTTCGGCCGCCACATTGAGCGCGGCGTCGACCATGGCCGCCTCCACCAGCGTGCCCTCGCCGGTGCGGCGCCGGTGCTCCAGCGCCAGCAGCAGCGCGTTGACGGCGTGGATCCCGGCGTTGGGGTCGCCGACCGAATACGGGTCATACGGGTTGCGGTCCGGGTAGCCGGTCAGCCAGGCCAGCCCGGCGGCGGATTCGATGACGTAGGCGAAGGCCGGGTTGTCGCGCCACGGCCCGTCCAGCCCGAAGCCGGGCATCCGCATCAGGATCGCGTCGGGCCGGATCGCTTGCACCGCCGCGAAATCCAGCCCGATCTGGTCGAGGACGCGCGGGGTGAAGTTTTCCACCACCACATCGCAGGAACCGATCAGCCGGGACAACACCTCCCGGCCGCGCGGGTGGTGCAGGTCCAGGGTCAGGCCCTTCTTGTTGGTGTTGAGCGCGGAGAAGATCGGCGACTTCTCCCACCACTGGTCCACCTCGACCGGGATGCCGGCGATCAGCCGGGTGCCGTCGGGATGGCGGGTGGACTCCACGTGGATGACGTCGGCGCCCAGCATCGCCAGGAAATGAGTACACGACGGGCCGGCCCAGAACGTGGTCATGTCCAGCACCCGTAATCCGGTGAACGGCAACGCCCGGGCCCCGGTGTCCGGGCGAGGCCGGGCCGGCGGCGGCGCCTGCCGGTAGCCGGCGGTGTGCTCGCCCAGCCGCGGCGCCGGCTGCGGCGGACGCACCCGATCCGGGTACAGCCGATACGGCGGGGCGGGCTGCAGGAAGCCGTCGCGGGGGTTGGGCACAAAGGAGCCGCGGGCGCGGAAGTGGTCGAGGGTGGCCAGGTTGGCGCCGTTGCCGACCGGGGCGTTGGGGATGCGGAACGCGGTGGCCAGCTCCCGGATCTCCTCGACGGTGTGCTCGCGCAGCCACGCGTAGAGGTCCTCGGCCCGCTCGTTGGCCTGCTCGGTGATCGACAGCGGCGAGTTCTCGTCGATCCACTCGTCGTGACCGGTCATCGCGCACAGGTCGAACCACTGTTGGGCGGTGCCGCAGCCGATGTCGATCAGACCGTCCCGGGCGCGGGCCACCCCGGGCACGGTCGGTCGCCGGGCGTCGCGCCACGGCCGCCCCAGCATCTCGAAGTAGGTGACCGGATAGGTAGGTCAGGCCCAGGATCTGGGTTTCCAGCATGGACAGGTCCACCAGCTCGGCACCGCCGCGGCACCGCGACGCCAGCGTCGCCGCGCTGGCGTACGCGCCGGCCAGGTATTCCCCGACCTGGCCGCCGTCGAAAACCGGTGCCCGAT
>PPEA01000010.1 GCA_002967005.1 Mycobacterium talmoniae | reverse complement strand
TTCACCATGGTGGCCGCCCGGCTGGCCGGCTTCGACCGCGGCGATCAGATCGTGCTGCTGTTTTGCGGCTCCAAAAAGAGCCTGGCGTCGGGTCTGCCGATGGCGCTGGTGTTGTTCCCGGCCACCACGGTCGGGTTGATCATGTTGCCGTTGATGCTGTTTCACCAGATTCAGCTGGTGGTGTGCGCGGTGATCGCCAGCCGGCTGTCCCGCGGGGCTGAACCGGTCAGTTCCGGCTGAGGTCGATCGGGTGGGTGGCCAGCAGCGCCAGCGGCATCGGTTGGCGGCGCAGCACCCGGCCCCACAGATCCACCCGCGGCTCCACCAGCACGTCGGAGGGCAACGCGGACAAGACGATCCAGTCGTCGCGCTCGATCTCCCCTTCGAGCTGCCCGATGGTCCAGCCGGAGTACCCGGCGTAGATCCGCACCCCCTCCACGAACGGCGCGATCGTCTCGGGGTCGGCGTCCAGGTCGACCATCACCATCCGGCCCACGACGTGCCGCACCCCCGGGATGCCCTGTGGATCCACCCCGACCCGTAGCGCGGCCAGGCACAGCGCCGCGTCCCGTTTCACCGGTCCCCCGACGAACATCGTCTTGGGTTTGCTGGCCAGCTTGGCCCACTGCGGCAACACGTTGTACACCGCGGTCTCGCTGGGCCGGTTGAGCACCACCCCCAGGGTGCCGCCGTCGTTGTGCTCGACGATGTAGATCACGCTGCGCCGGAAGGTCGGTTCCAGCAGTTCGGTGTTGGCCAACAACAACGTCCCCGCGCGCACCCGATACGCCGCTGGCGCGACGTAGTCCTCGGGGTCTTCAGGCGCTGCCACTCCACCATCATGGCATCCCGTACCCGCTCCCTGTGGCGAACAGGCGCGGGCCGCGCCGATATTTGTACTGTGGTTTGGAGTCGGCGGCTTCCCCCCGCATCCGGAAGTAGGTTCTGTGGTTGATACGCGCGCACACGTCACGTTGTGGCGGTCGGCGCGCAGCCTGCGCGAGTTCTGGCGGCTCCTGGAGCTGCGGGCGGTAAGCCAATTCGGCGACGGGCTGTTTCAGGCCGGGCTGGCCGGGGCGCTGCTGTTCAACCCGGACCGGCCCGCCGACCCGTGGGTGATCGCGGGCGGGGCCGCGGTGCTGTATCTGCCCTACTCGCTGCTGGGCCCGTTCGCCGGGGCGCTGCTGGACCGGTGGGACCGGCGGCTGGTGCTGATCGCGGCCAACGTGGCCCGGCTGGTGTTGGTGCTCGGGATCGGGACCTTGCTGGCGGTCGGGGCCGGTGACCTGCTGGTGTTGTGCGCGGCGTTGCTGGCCACTGGGTTCAGCCGGTTCGTGTCCTCCGGGCTGTCGGCGGCGTTGCCGCATGTGGTGCCGCGCGAGCAGGTGGTCACCATGAACGCGGTGGCCATCGCCACCGGCGCCGTCGCGGCGTTCCTGGGTTTTGTGTTCATGTGGGTGCCGCGCTGGCTGATCGGCTCCGGGGACACCGGCGGCGCGACGATCATTTTCATCGTCACCATCCCGGTGACGATCGCGCTGGTGCTGTCGGTGCGGTTCGCCCCCCGCATGCTCGGTCCCGACGACACCAAACGCGCCATCCACGGATCGGTGACCTACCTGGTGATCACCGGCTGGCTGTACGGCGCCCGCACCGTGCTGGACCGCCCGACGGTGGCGGCCACCCTGTCCGGGTTGGCCGCGCACCGGATGGTGTTCGGCATCAACACGCTGGTGCTGCTGGTGCTGATCCGGCACGTCGGCGCGCAGGAGGTGGCCGGGTTCGGTCCGGCGGCGCTGTTCGTCGCCGCCGCCGGGACCGGGTCGTTTCTGGCCACCGTGCTGACCCCGCCCGCGGTGCGCCGCTGGGGCCGCTATGCCACCGCCAACGGCGCCCTGGTCG
>PPEA01000001.1 GCA_002967005.1 Mycobacterium talmoniae | reverse complement strand
CAGAGTCGGCCGGGCCGCTCCCGTTCCTGGCGCTATCGCCCGGTCCGGGGCGTCCCGGCTCGTTCGGTGCAGTCACCCACGGCTCCTTACCTGTGTGCCCGCCGCCCCGGTGGGCGACGGTCGCGTCACGTCGCGTCGGGCGCGGTCTCCAACTCGGACTCGGCCGCTCCGCTTTCCTCGGCATTGCGCGCGATGGCTATCAGTGTGTCGCCCTCGCCCAAGTTCATCAACCGAACGCCCTTGGTCTGCCGCCCGGCCTTGCGGACCTGGCGCGCCGCGGTACGGATCACGCCGCCGCCCGAGGTGATGGCGTACAGCTCGCTGTCGTCGTCCACGATGAGCGCCCCGACCAGCCGGCCTCGACGTTTGTCGTACTGGATGGTCAAGATGCCCTTACCGCCGCGGCCCTGGACCGTGTACTCCTCGATCGCGGTGCGCTTGGCATACCCGCCCGAGGTGGCGACCAGCAGATAGGTGCCTTCCCGGACCACATTCAGCGACAGCAGGTAGTCGTCGGTGTTGAACCGCATCCCCTGCACCCCGGAGGTGGCGCGGCCCATCGGGCGCAGCGCCTCATCGGTCGCCGAGAACCGGATGGACTGCCCGTTGGCCGACACCAGCAGCAGGTCGTCGTCCGCCGAGCACAACACCGCACCGACCAACTCGTCGCCGTCGCGCAGATTCACCGCGACGATGCCGCCGGAGCGGTTGGAGTCGAAGTCGGTGAGCTTGGACTTTTTGACCAAGCCATTGCGGGTGGCCAGCACCAGGTACGGCGCGTCCTCGTAGCCCTTGATCTGGATCACCTGGGCGATCCGTTCCTCGGGTTGGAAGGCCAGCAGGTTCGCCACGTGCTGCCCGCGCGCGGTCCGGGAGGCCTCCGGCAGGTCGTAGGCCTTGGCCCGGTACACCCGGCCCTGGGTGGTGAAGAACAGGATCCAGTCGTGGGTGGAGCACACGAAGAAGTGCGCGACGATGTCGTCCTGTTTCAACCCGGCGCCCTGCACCCCCTTGCCGCCGCGTTTTTGGCTGCGGTACAGGTCGGTCTTGGTGCGCTTGGCGTAGCCGGTTTCGGTGATCGTCACCACCACGTCTTCGCGGGCGATCAGATCCTCGTCGCTGACCTCACCGTCGGCGGCGATGATCCGGGTGCGACGGTCGTCGCCGTGCTTCTCGACGATCTCGGCGAGCTCGTCGTGCACCATGCCGCGCTGCCGCTCCGGTTTGGCCAGAATGTCTTCCAGGTCGCGATCTCAGCCTCGATCTTGGCCAGGTCATCGATGATCTTCTGGCGTTCCAACGCGGCCAGCCGGCGCAGCTGCATGTCCAGGATGGCTTGGGCCTGGATCTCGTCGATATCGAGCAGCTCGATCAGGCCGGCGCGGGCGATATCGACAGTCTCCGACGCCCGGATCAACGCGATCACCTCGTCGAGCGCGTCGAGCGCCTTGACCAGACCGCGCAGAATGTGGGCCCGTTCGTTGGCTTTGCGCAGCCGGTACCGGGTGCGCCGCACGATCACGTCGAGTTGGTGATCGACGTAGAGGCGGATCAGCTGATCGAGCCGCAGCGTGCGCGGCACCCCGTCGACGATCGACAGCATGTTGGCGCCGAAGCTGGTCTGCAACTGGGTGTGCTTGTAGAGGTTGTTGAGCACCACCTTGGCCACCGCGTCGCGTTTGATTTCGACGACGATGCGCAACCCCACCCGGTCGCTGCTCTGGTCCTCGATATTGGAGATTCCGGCCAGCTTGCCGTCGCGGACCTGTTCGGCGATCGAGGTGATGAAGTTGTCGTGGTTGACCTGGTACGGCAACTCGGTGATCACCAGCGAATTGCGGCCCCGGGAGTCCTCCTCGATTTCCACGACGCCGCGCATCTTGATCGATCCGCGCCCGGTCTTGTAGGCGTCGTTGATGCCTTGGGAGCCGACGATCAGACCGGAGGTGGGGAAGTCGGGTCCCTTGACCCGCTCCATCACCGCGGCCAGCGTGGCTTCCTCGTCGGCGTCGAAGTGCTCCAGGCACCAGAACACCGCTTCGGCGAGCTCGCGCAGGTTGTGCGGCGGGATATTGGTGGCCATCCCGACCGCGATACCGCCCGACCCGTTGGCCAGCAGGTTGGGAAACCGGCTGGGCAACACCGTCGGCTCCTGCACCCGACCGTCGTAGTTCGGGATGAAATCGACGGTCTCCTCGTCGATTTCGCGCAGCATCTCCATCGCCAGCGGCGTCAGCCGCGCTTCGGTGTACCTCATCGCCGCTGGCGGGTCGTTGCCCGGGGAACCGAAGTTGCCCTGGCCGTCGACCAGCGGATACCGCAGCGACCAGGGCTGGGCCATCCGCACCAGGGTGTCGTAAATCGACGCGTCGCCGTGCGGGTGGTAGTTACCCATGGTCTCGGCGACCGACCGCGCCGACTTGGCGTGGCTGCGGTCCGGCCGGAACCCGGAGTCGAACATCGCGTACAGCACCCGGCGGTGCACCGGCTTGAGGCCGTCGCGCACCTCCGGCAGCGCGCGGCCCACGATCACGCTCATTGCGTAATCGATGTAGCTGCGCTGCATCTCCTGCTGGATGTCGACCGGCTCGACCCGGTCGACGGAGTCGTCACCGGGGGGCAGCGTGGTGTCGGTCATCTGTTCCTCGTTCGTCGATGAGTCAGGTCAAGGGCATGCGCGATCAGACGTCTAGGAACCGAACGTCCTTGGCGTTGCGGGTGATAAAGCTGCGTCGGGCCTCCACGTCCTCGCCCATCAGCACCGAGAACAACTCGTCGGCGGCCGCGGCGTCGTCGAGGGTCACCCGGCGCAGCACCCGCACCGAAGGATCCATCGTGGTTTCCCACAGTTCCTTGGCGTCCATCTCGCCCAGACCCTTGTAGCGCTGGATGCCGTCGTCCTTGTTGATCTTCTTGCCGGCCTCGAGCCCCGTCTTGAGCAGACCGTCACGTTCCCGGTCGGAGTAGGCGAACTCCGGGTCGGTGCGCTGCCACTTCAGTTTGTACAGCGGCGGCTGCGCCAGGAACACGTGCCCGTTTTCGATCAGCGGTCGCATGAACCGGAACAGCAGGGTCAACAACAGCGTGGAGATGTGCTGGCCGTCGACGTCGGCGTCGGCCATCAGCACAATCTTGTGATAACGCAGCTTGGAAATGTCGAACTCGTCGTGGATACCGGTACCCAGCGCGGTGATGATCGACTGGACCTCGGTGTTCTTCAACACCCGGTCGATGCGGGCCTTCTCGACGTTGATGATCTTGCCGCGCAACGGCAAAATCGCCTGGAACATCGAGTCGCGGCCGCTCTTGGCCGAGCCGCCGGCCGAATCACCCTCCACCACATACAGTTCCGACTTGCGCGGGTCGGTGGAGCGGCAGTCGGCCAGCTTGCCGGGCAGGCCGCCCAGATCGGTCGCGCTCTTGCGGCGCACCAGTTCCCGGGCCTTGCGGGCCGCGATCCGCGCCTGCGCCGACGACACCGCCTTGTTCACCACGGTTTTGGCGTCGGCCGGGTTGGCCTCGAACCAATGGGTCAGCTGCTCGTTGCAGACCTTCTGCACAAAGGATTTGACTTCGGTGTTGCCCAGCTTGGTCTTGGTCTGACCCTCGAACTGTGGCTCGCTGACCTTGACCGAGATGACCGCGGCCAACCCTTCCCGGATGTCGTCGCCGGTGAGGTTGGGGTCCTTCTCCTTGAGCAGCTTCTTGTCTTTGGCGTACCGGTTGACCACCGAGGTCAGCGCACTGCGGAACCCTTCCTCGTGGGTGCCGCCCTCATGGGTGTTGATGGTGTTGGCGAAGGTGTGTACCGACTCGGAGTAGCCGGCGTTCCATTGCATCGCGATCTCCACTTCGTGGCCGGTGCCCTTGCCGGCGAAGTCCACGATGCTGGTGTGGATCGGATTCTTGGTGCGGTTGATGTGCTTGACGTAGTGACCAGCCCGCCCGGGTAGTGGAAGGTGCGGTGCTTGACCTTATGCGGGGCAACGGATTCGGCGACCTGCTCCTCGGCGGTTTTGGGCGCCTCGGCGACATCGCTGACCACCTCGTCGACGACCTCGTTCTGCGCCACCCGCTCGTCGGTGAGGTTGATGGTGAGGCCCTTGTTCAGGAAGGCCATCTCCTGCAGCCGGCGCGCCACGGTTTCGAAGTTGTATTCGGTGGTCTCGAAGACGTCCGGGTCGGCCCAGAACCGCACCGTGGTGCCGGTCTTTTTGGTGGCGTCGCCCTGTTTGAGGGTCCCGGGCACCGAATGGTCGTAGAACTGTGACCATTCGTGGCCGTCGCGGGAAATTTCCACCTCAAGTCGGGTGGACAGCGCGTTGACCACCGAGACCCCCACCCCGTGCAGCCCGCCGGACACCGCATAGGCGTCCGAGTCGAATTTCCCGCCGGCGTGCAGCTGGGTCATCACCACATCGACGGTGGGGACGCCGGAGGCGTGCATGGCGACCGGAATGCCACGGCCGTCGTCGGTGACCTGCACGCCGCCGTCTTCCAGGATTTTGACGTCGACGGTCGAGGCGTAGCCGGCCATCGCCTCGTCGACCGCGTTGTCCACCACCTCCCAGATGAGGTGGTGCAACCCGCGCTCACCGGTGGAGCCGATGTACATCCCGGGGCGTTTACGGACGGCCTCCAACCCTTCGAGGATGGTGATGGATTGGGCGCCGTAGTCGTTTTGTGCTTTCTTCTTCTGGGCAGCCACGGTCGGAAAGCTCTCCTTGGGGGTCGCGTGCGAGCGGTCCAGTCACCGCAGCATGTCGTCCCGGCCAGTCTACCGTGAACTGGCCTCGGCACCGATTTTCTGGGGTCGTTTTTGCACAGCTATTCAGGTCGTGCGTCCAATTTTTTGGCCCAGGACGTGTCCGGACGGTGGCCAGTCGGGTTCGTGTCGTCCTGGTGGCTCTCAGCGGCCCTGCCGGACAGGCGTCACCCGTAGGTGTCCCGGGGTCCGCGACCGGCGATGTGCCGCGGTCCCTTGCGCCACGACGGCGCCGACGGACCGGTGATCTTCAGGCTGGTCACCACCCCGTCCCCGACCGCGGCGGCGATCTTGGCCAGCAGTTGTGCTTGTACCATCCGCAGCTGGGTCGCCCACGCGGTCGACTCGGCCGTCACGCTGAGTACCCCGTCGCGCAGCTGGGTGGGGGTGGCGTGGTCGGCGATCTGCCCGCCCACCACCGACGACCATTGCCCGAACACCGCACCCTCGGCGACCCGCGGGGTCCACCCCCGGGTCCGGGCCAGATCCCGGGTGGCCGCACCCAGCGGCTGCGGGTCCCGCGAGTCGGGTC